>DYDC01000117.1 GCA_020718125.1 Methylacidiphilum sp.
AATGTCTGATGTTGAGACCTGACCCCGATCACGACTGCGCTCGGCTGGCTGAAAGGCGAGCCGACCATCGGGGAGTTCGCGAAGAAGCTGCAGTAGGCGGGCAAATGCACAGCGACAACGCGCGCCGGTTCACCAATAACCCCACTTGCCCGTAGCGAGGACGTAGGCGGCAAGCAGAAGATTGGTGATGGCATGGGCGAGGATGCAGGCCCAGAGCGAGCGGGTGCGGTAGAGAATCCAGTTGTAGAGCGCGCCGGTGATCATGCCGACGTGCCAGAGCGCGCCGTGTTCTAGGCCAAAGAGCACGACGGTGATGCCAAACGATTCCCACGTGAACGCGCCCAGCGGCACGCTGCGGAAATCCTCCTTCACCAGCCAGCGGATCATCCAGCCGCGCCAGAAGAGTTCCTCCATGACCGGCACGACCAGCACTGCGCCGGCTATGCGGAAGCAGGTGACCAGCGTGGGGTGGGGCGTGTAGTGCGGGTTGAAACCGGAGGCGGCGAAGTCGGTCTGGGTGATGCGGAGCACTTCCGGCCCAATCCAGACGCCGAGGGCCAGCACGCCGATGAGCGCGCCGAAGAACAGTCCGCCGCGCGCCCGCAGGTCGTCGCGCACGCCGGCCCAAGCCCAGAGGAGCGTCACGGCGACGGCGACGGCCTTGACGGGATAGAGCCGGTAAACCGAGCCGGCAATCGCGCCTTCGCCCGCCAGGAACAGCATATAGACGGCGAACGGCGCGACGTAGGGCGTGGCGGGATGTTTGAGCAGGTCGGTGTTGATGCGCATGGCGAAGCTTTTTGCGGCAGGGCCAGTATCATGCGCCGCGCCGCCGCTCAAGCTTGAATCCAGCAGCCCGCCAACAATCGCCCAAGGTCACCTGCAGGAACTTCAGGCGCTGGTTCAGCCGGAATGGGCGCAACTTGACACACGCGCCACGATCAAGTCCCGGAGGGACGGACGAGAATAGCCCGGCGCTTTAGTGCCGGGAACGCCGCCCGTGATGGCAGAGTTCCGTAGGGACGACAGAAGGCCGCGTTGCACGAGTCGGATTCCGCCGCCCCTGACGGGGCTTGTTCCTTGTTGCCAGCCCACCCAGCGTTGAAACGCCGGGCTATTCTCGACCGTCCCTTTCGGGACTTGGCGCGTGTGTCAAGTTGCGCCCAATCCTTCATCCCTGCCCCTATCTATCTTCCTCACAGCTTGCAGACCAGCGTCGGCAGCTTGCCCACAACAACCTGCCCGTCCGCCGGCAACGACCACGCCAAGCCGGTCGTCAGGTCCACCAGCGTCGCGCCCGCCCGGCCTTCACCCAGCGCCACGCGCATCGGCGGCCCGTCGGTCCACAACGCTTCCACGAACCGTCCGCCGGCGCCTGCGAACCAGAACCGGTTCAATGCGCCCTGTGTGCCGTCGGTGCGTTTCATCGGCTCGCCGAGCACGCTGGCCAGCGTGCGCAACGCCAGGTGCGCCGGGGTCGGATCACCGCCGCGGTCGAGCAACGCGCCCGACCCGGCGACGGCGGCCGGCAGCGGATTGACGACGACCCCCAGGCCGTAGGTCAGCAGGAACAAGTGCGCCAGTTCCGCCGGATCTGTCGGGCCGTTCGCGATGTCGAACCAGAACACCCGCTTCGGATGCGCGTTCCGCAGCGCCAACGCCTGTTGGGCCAGTTCGAGGCCGGTCTTGCCCTTGCCTTCAAGCAGCACCGATACCCAGATCGAATCCAGCGCAAGCGCCTCGCCCAGCCGCTCCGGCGACACCGGTCCCACCATCACGCGCGACTTGCCGCCCGCCGCCTTCACCGCTGCGGCAAACGTCTCCGCGTCCGACGTCTCGATCAACCCCGTCACCTTGCCGAGCGCGCGCACCGCGTCGGCGACGATCTTCGGCTCCGGCGGCAGGCTCGTCACCGTCCGCTGGCCGAGCCGGGCCGCCGCGAGCAACGCCTGCGCGTAATCCGGCGTGTTGATCGCGCCAATGACGCGGACGTAACGCACGCCGAGGTCAGCCGCCGCCAACGTCGCGTCGTCCATGCGACGGGCCGGGCCGGCCGGCACGGCCGGTTTGCCCTCGGCGGGCGGCGCCTGTTGCGGCGCCACGCCGCGCGGCGCGGGGAACATCGTGGCGAGATGACAGCGGGCATTCTCGAACGACTGGCGCGTCACGAGGACCTTCGCGCCCTCCGGCAACTCGCTCGCGCGCGTGCGGACACGGTTCACGATCAGGTCGTCCTCATACACACGCACGAGCAACCAGCCGCGCTTGGCCGGGTCCGTGACGATGTCCGGCACGCCCGGATAAAACCCGAACGTCCGGCCGAACGTCGTGGACGGCGCGGTCAGCAGCAACGAATTGCCGTAGGTGTTGACGATGGGCCGGTGCGCGTGGCCGCTGAAGACGATGCGGACCTTGTGCTTGAGAATCAGTTCCAGCAGTTTCCCGCGCACCGGCTCGTCAATCACGTCGTAGTTGCCCGGCCCGGCGTCGTCCGGCCGGTGCCAGAACACCGGCACGTGCAGGCCGAGCACGACCTTGAGGTCCGCCGCGCCGTCGAGGTCCGCGCGCAACCGGTCCCATTGCTGTTGCTCGCGCGGCAGGCTGGTGTTGAACAGCATCGCGTTCAGCAAGATGACCCGGCAGCCGGCGCGATCGAACGCCTGGTAGTCCGCCCGGAACTGCTGGAGATAGCCGTCCACCCACTCCTGCCGCACGCGCTGCGCGGCGTGTCCGGGCGAAACCAGCGACGGTTTCTGGCCGACATCGTGGTTGCCCGGCACGGCGTAGATCGGCATTCGCGACGCGGCCAGTTGCGCCCGCGCGAGCCGGACCTCGGCGGCGAACCGCGGGTCGCCGGGGAAGCTGTTGACGAGGTCGCCGAGATGGAGGGCGAACTCGGCGCCTGCAGCCTGCATTTCAGCCATCGTCTCCGTCGCTCTGGCCAGATATGGATGCGGGGCGCGGCCATCGGCGCCGACCGCGTAGTGCGTGTCGGTGATGACGGCGAACGTCGCGAGCGGTTTGCGCACAGCGGCGAAGTCGAGCGCGCGGCGGGGCGCGGCGGACGCATCGGCAGCGGGGGCCACCCACGGCGCGCCGGCGAGCGAGGCGGCGACGACGCTGCTGCGCTGGAGAAACCCGCGGCGGGAGACGGGTGAGTTCATGGCGTGAAAAGCATGGACTTCGAGGTCGGTTTCACTAGATTGCGGCGCAACGTTGCAGATTCCGCGGGCCATGCCAAACAATAAATTCCTGAGCTACGACGCCGAGCGCGTGCCCAAGGTGCGCCGGCTCTTCACTGTGCTCGCCCCGCGCTACGATCTCGCCAACGACCTCCAGAGCTTCGGCCTGCACCGGCGCTGGAAACGCCGCATGGCGGCGCTGGCCGTCAAAGGCACGGGCGCGCAGGAGTGGCATGGGCTTCCAGCCCATGAGAGTGCGGCGTGTTGCGGCCAGACACGGGCTGGAAGCCCGTGCCACGCGCCGCGCGTGCTCGATCTCTGCTGTGGCACCGGCGACGTGGTGTTCGCGGCGCGAGAGCAGGGCGCGCCGCTGGTGGTGGGGCTGGATTTCACGGAAACGATGCTGGCCATCGCGCTGCGCCGGCGCGCGGCGGACGGGGCCGGCGATGGTGCGCAGTTCGCGCAAGGCGACGCGCTGCGGCTGCCGTTCGCGGATGAGAGCTTCGACGCGGTCACGGTCGCTTACGGCCTGCGCAACGTCGCGGACATCGAGGCGTCGCTGGGCGAGATGTTGCGCGTGCTGCGGCCCGGCGGGCGGATCGTGGTGTTGGACTGCGGCAAGCCGGACAACGCGCTGGCGCGCGCGCTGTTCTTCGGCTGGCTGCGCCTGATGTTGCCGGTGGTGGGCTGGCTTTTCCACCGCGACGCGGACACCCATTTATACATACTGGAGTCGTTGCGCCGCTTTCCCGCCCAACGCGGTCTGGAAGCGATGATGCGGGCTGCGGGCATGGTCAACGCGCGCGTCGAGAACCTGCTGCTCGGCACAATGGCGATCAACTATGGCGAACGAGCAACCTAACTGGGAGGGGCGACATTCCTGTCGCCCAATACAAGAGTGGGCCGTGCGTCCCGCACGGCCAATCGTTGACAATTGCCGCGCGGGACGCGCGGCCCACTCTTCGGCGACAGGAATGTCGCCGCTCCCGGCTAGATGAACGATCCCATGACCACAAGCCCTTCACCGGAACAGCGCACGGCCAAGAACTACGAGCGCGACAAGCTCTGGTTGCATCTGGCAGAGATGGCGCTCGTGGTCGCGGTGCTGGCGGTGTTCTACGTGAGCGGCGGCTCGCGGGCGCTGGCGGCTTTCGCGCGCAGCACCGGCGGGTGCGTGTGGGGAACAGTCGCGGTTTACGTCGCGGTCTTACTGGCGGGCGGCGCGGCGCTGACGTTCCCGTTGAGCTTCTGGTCGGGATTCCGCCTCGAACATCGCTTCAACCTGTCGAAGCAGACCTTCGGCGCGTGGTTGTGGGACGAGATGAAGGCGTTTGCGCTGTCGCTGGTGTTCCTGCTCGTCGCGGCCGAGGTGGTGTATGCGCTGCTGCGCGCGGCGGACGGATGGTGGTGGTTGTGCGCCGCGGCATTCATGGCGGCGTTCGAGTTGGCGATGCGGAAGCTGGCCGGGCAGAACATGGCGGACATGGAGCCGCATCCGGTGGTGGAGTTCCTGTTTCACGATCATCCGGCGCTATCGAAGCGGATTGCCAAAGCCGCCGCGTGGCGGCAAGCTCAGGACAAATGAGCAAACTGCTGAGAATCTTTGGACGGACGGGAAGGTCGAAGGTCGGGAGCCTTCAACTTGCCTGCGTCCTGCTTTCCGCGTTGGCAGCCGGTTTCACCGGTTGCGAAAAACCACGGGTCATCTACAAACCAACACCCCTCCCGGAAGACCTGCCGAAGCGGTTCGACGCGCAGCGGGCGTGGCGTGACTTGGAGCGGATCGTGTCGTTCGGGCCGCGGCCGGCCGGCAGCGAGGCGCTGGCGCACACGGCGGGTTACATCGTGGAGCAATTGCGCGCGACGACGATGGAGGTGGAGGAGCAGACGTTCCGCACGAACACGCCGCGCGGGCCGATGACGTTCAGGAACATCATCGCGCGCACGCGGCCCGCCTGCCCGCCGCGGTTCATCATCGCCGGCCACTACGACACGAAATGGTTCCCGGAGTTCCGGTTCGTCGGGGCCAACGACGGCGGGTCGAGCGCGGCGGCGGTGCTGGAGCTGGCGCGCGTGCTGGACAAGCAGCCGGTGGACGCGTGGCTGGTCTGGTTCGACGGCGAGGAATGCATCAAGGCCTACGAGGGCGACGACGGGCTGGTCGGCAGCACGCACTTGTCGCGGACGTTGTTCAACCAGAAGAAACTCAACCAGGTGCAGGCGATGATCCTGCTCGACATGGTGGGGGACAAGAACTTCCGCCTGACGCTGCCAAAGCCCTATCCGCTGGAGCAACACCTGACGAAGAAAGTGTTCGAGGCGGCCTACGCGCTCGGCCTGCGCGATTACGTCAGCCTGCTGCCCAACGCGATCGCGGACGACCACATCCCGTTCCTGTTGAACAAAGTGCGGGCGGTGGACCTGATTGATTTCGACTACGGAAACCTTCCCGGGCAAAACAATTTCTGGCACAACGAGCGCGACACGCTGGAGCGTTGCGCGCCGGAGAGCCTCGGCATCGCCGGTCAGATCGCGCTGGAGTTGCTGCGCCGCGTGGCGCTGGAGAAATGGCCGGCGGATTGATCTGTCGGCCCCGGCAAGATGTCGATGTGGCCCTGAACCCTGCCATGAAAACCCAGCGCCGCGCTTCCCGCCGTCAATTCCTGAAAGCTTCCGTCGCCGCAATAGGGGGCGGCTCGGTTGCAGCAACAACCGGCTTTGCAGACGACAAGCCGGAGACCGCGGCTGTGCAGGGCAAGCTGAAACGCGACCCCGTGCAGAATGCGACAGTGGAGAAAAACCGCTCGTTCATCACCGAGGCGCCCCGGCGGACGCGCGTCGCGGCGGACGTGGACGCGCTCGTGGTCGGTGGCGGGCCGGCGGTTTGCGGACGCGGTGAGGTTCGGCGCGTTCGTCGTATCGCGTAACGGGCACGTGCATGGGCATGGGGCAGGGCGCGGGCGTCGCGGCGGCGTGGGCGGCGGTGGAGAATGTCGCGCCCCGGAAACTCGACGGCGCGAAGCTGCGGAAACGGCTGGAGGAGTTGAAGTGCGGGTTTCTTGGCTGGCCGTGGCCATTCAATGAACGTCGCCCGGCAAGGCATCGTTGCGAGGGGGCTTCACGATTGGTTGCGCTTTTTTCCGGCGCGGCTTCGGGCTAACATCCCGCCCGCATGAGATCCGCCTCGTCGCGCGCCGCGTCATTGTTCTGGAGCTGCACCAGCTTCAGCCTCTACCCGCGCATTGCCGACAACCCAATCGGCCGCAGCATTAGTTACCTCTTGCTGCTGTCGTGTGTGGCGGCGCTCTGTGTCGCGACGTTTTTCGGCGCCCAGGTCGTGCCCGCCCTCCGCGCCGCCTCGCGCGCCATGCCGGAGTTGACGCTGGACGCCGGCCAACTGGTGGTGGCACCCAACGCGCCAACGATCCTTTACGATGACGGTGCGCACGGGATGCTGCTGGTGCGGCTGGCGGTGGACCGGGAGCCGTCGGCGCCAGAACGCCGTTACGACGCGGTGGTCACGCTGCGGGCCGGCGGCGTGGACGCGGAGTTGTGCGGGCGCGCGTTTCATGCAACCTGGCCGGCGCAATGGTCGCTGGTGGTGCAGCCGCTCGATGCAGTCGCGTTCATGGATTCGTGGTGGATGTTCCTGTGCATGGTGGTGTTTGCCGGCTCGGTGGCGTGGTTTTTCGTGACACGGCTCATCCACGCGCTGATCGGATCGCCGGCGGGCGCGATCATGGCCGGCCCGACGCGCGGGGCGAGTTTCGCGAGGGCCTTCAACCTCTCCGCCTATGCAGTGACGCCCGGCACGCTGTTGATGGTGGCGTTGCTGTGGGCCAACGCGTTTTACCGTTTCCCGCCCGCGCTGCTGGCGTGGAACTGGGCGATCTACATCGTCGTGACGGGCGTGTGCCTGGCCGGCGCGGTCAGCGCGCTGCCGAAGCGGCCGTGGCGGGTGACGCCGACTACGCCGTTGTCGCAAGCCGAAGAGCCGACAGCGCCATCGGCGTTGCGGGCGGGCGAGAACCCGTGGACGCGCCGCAGCGAGTCCCCGGGCCACAGCGACCCGAACCTGGGCCCATGGGGCAAGCGATGAATCGAAGCTGTCGGTGGGACCGATGACATTCAACTGCGCCCCCTGAAGTCTGGAAGCTTTCCTTTTTCGCAAGGCGCACGGCAGAATCCGGCGCGTTTCGCCGAAAACCAGAATCGAAGAAAGGCAAGACACCCATGGGTTAAATCGCGCGAAAACTCAACCCAGGAGAAAAACACCATGTTCAACTTTGAGAAACTCGACGTGTGGCACGAAGCGATTGCTTTTGCCGACTGGGTCTATACAGTCACCCGAACATTCCCGGACGACGAACATTTCGGTCTGACCAGCCAGATGCGCCGTGAGGAAGGTTGAGGGTTGAGGGTTGTTGGTTGAGAACGTAGCAAAGTTCATCACTCAACCCTCAACCAAGAACCCTCAACCTTCTTGAGGGTTGAGGGGCAGAGCCGACGAACCCTCAACGCTCAACCAAGAACCTTCACCCTCCGCTCCCCTCAACCCTCAACCAGAAACCCTCAACCTTCTTGAGGGTTGAGGGGCAGAGCCGACGAACCCTCAACGCTCAACCAAGAACCTTCACCCTCCGCTCCCCTCAACCCTCAACCCTCAACCAGA
>DYDC01000118.1 GCA_020718125.1 Methylacidiphilum sp.
GATCGCCGGAGATTCTTCGGACGGGTTCCTCGAAGCTGGCGACGACGCGGCGGCGCGGGGGCTTCCATGACGATGCGGAAGCCAGCGTTTCAATGCGCGGGGCGGACTGGGACAGGAGGCATTTTCTTGCGGGAGAGCGAAGATTTTCAATTGGCTCGGCTGCGGCGTTATGCCATCATCCGGCGCGATGCCTGCGCATGAGCCGGGCATCATGTCCGGAGTTCGAGCCTTGTTTTTGCAATGATGATGGACATGAGGAGTCGTGGAATGTCGTTGATGCTTGCGCTGGCGGCCTCTGCGCTGTGGGTCGGCTGCGGGCGGGACTATTATCAGCGGTCGGCGGACAAGGAGGTTTTCGGCATCCTGGGCAAGCGGCAGGCGGAGTATGCAGGCAAGACGAACGGCAACTTCACCATCCAGACGCCGTATTCGGGGCGGAAAGCGAAGGCGATCAAAGCCCCGGAAATCATCGCCGAGCGGGGGGCGCCGTCGAAGCGGCCGATGACGCTGGCGGAGGCGCTCAAGACCGCCGTGGCGACCAGCCGTGATTATCAATACCGCAAGGAGACGGTGTATCTGGTGGCGCTGTCGCTGACGGCGGAGCGTTACGATTTCCGGCCCAAGTGGTCGGCGGGCAGCGAGGTGACGTTCTCGAAGGACAGCGCCGGCGAGACGACGCGCACGGTCAGATCGGGCGTCAGTGCCACGCAGATGTTGAAGTCGGGCGGCGAACTGGTGTTCAGCGTCGCGAACGACATGTTGCGTTACTACAGCCACGATCCACGGCCGAGCCGCACGACGTTGTTCGCGTTGGAACTGGTGCAGCCGTTGTTGCGCGGCGCGGGCTGGGCGGTGGCGACCGAGTGCCTGACGCAGGCGGAACGCAACGTCATTTACGAGGTTCGGAGCTTCGCGCATTACGAGCGGACGTTTGCGGTGGACATCACGACAAGCTATTTCCGGTTGTTGCAGCAGAAGGACACGGTCCGGAACGAATACAGCAACTTCAAGAACCTGACCATGGCGCGGGAGCGGGCGGAGGCG
Organism: Methylacidiphilum sp.; assembly: GCA_020718125.1. Lineage (GTDB taxonomy): Bacteria > Verrucomicrobiota > Verrucomicrobiia > CAIQCK01 > CAIQCK01 > JACRKA01. The sequence goes on from DYDC01000118.1 coordinate 1,045, forward strand.
CTGGGGGTGGACCGGTTGCCGGTGTTCCAGGTGGACCAGGCGCGGCAGGATGAGTTGAAGGCCAAGAGCCGCTACATCACGGCGGTGCAGAGTTACCAGAGTTCGCTGGACGATTTCAAAATCAAGCTGGGCCTGCCATTGAGCGCGGAGTTGGCGCTGGACGACACGGCGATGGAGGACCTGCTGAAGATCGGCCTGCCGCCCGTGGCGCTGGCCGACCCGGAAGGCTACAAGGTCGCGCTAGAGCACCGGCTCGACCTGCAAAACGAGATGGACAGGTTTGAGGACGGCAAACGCAAGATTGATGTGGTGGCGAACAAGCTGCTGCCGGACCTGGACATTTTCGCGTCGGTGTCGCTGCCGTCGAAAGGGCCGATGGATTACACCAAGTTTGAGGTGGGCCAATACACGGCGTCGGGCGGGGTGGGGTTGAGCCTGCCGCTGGACCGCTTGAAGGAACGGAACGAATACCGGACGACGCTCATCACGTTCGAGCGGCAGTTGCGGACGCTGGCGCTGGCGCTGGATACCGTCCGGGACGAGGTGCGGCAGGGGCTGCGCACGCTCTGGCAGAAGGGCAATGACTACGAGATCCAGGTGAATGCCGAGAGCCTTGCGAAGCGGCGCGTCGAGAGCGTGACGCTGTTGTTGCAGGCGGGCCGCGCCCAGATGCGCGATCTGTTGGAGGCACAGTCCGCGCTGGTGACCGCGCACAACGCGGTGATGACGGCACTGGTGGATTACCACGCGGCGCGCTGGACGTTGCTGCGGGACTTGGGCACAATCCGCACCGACATGGATGTTTTCTGGCTGGCCGCGCAACCGGTGCCTCGCGCGGGGCCGCCGCCGGCTGCGCCCGTGGCGGCGCCGCAGCGCGAAGGGTTGATTTCACCGGAGGAACTTTTCCGGTAGAGTGGATGTGGCAGTTTGGACATCATGCAATTGGATTCATTACGCACAGCGTCCGGGCGTTGGCTGGAGAGCAAGCCGCTCGCGGGCCGCGTCTGGCAGTGGATCAAACAGCATCCGCAGCTCACACTCGCCGTGGCTGTGGCGCTGGTGGCCGGCATGACGATGCTGCTGGGCCGTTCCACGCGCAGCAACGGCGTCCAGCAGGGCTACTTCACCGTCAAACGCGGCGATTTTCTCATCTCGGTGGTCGAAGGCGGCACGCTGCGGGCGCTCCGGGAGTCTTCCATCCGTTCCGAGGTGGAGAACGCGACGAAGATCATCAGCATTGTGCCGGAGGGGACCTACGTCCACAAAGGCGACTTGCTGGTCGAGTTGGAGACCAACCAGATCAAGGACAGCCTCGACTCGCAGGAGATCACGCTGGAGAACAGTAATTTCGCCTTCCTGCAGGCTCAGGAGCGGCTGGCCATCCAGAAGAGCCTCGCGGAGAGCAACATCAAGGAAGCGGAGATGAGGGTGGAGTTCGCCAAGTCGGACATGGAGAAATACCTCGATGGCGAATGGCCACAGCAACAGAACAAGGCGCAGAACGTGATCACGCTCGCGACGGGGGAATTGGAGCGGGCGAAAGACCGGTTGAACTGGACCGAGGTCTTGGCGAAGAAGGGCTATGCCACCAAGTCCGAGTTGCAGGTGGACAGCCTGACGGTCAAACAGAAGCAGATCTCCCTGGCGCAGGCGACGGAGGACTTGCGGCTGCTTGAAAAATACGATTACCCGAAGAAAAAGCGGCTGATGGAAGCCAACGTGGAATCGTATGAAAAGGAACTGGAGCGGCTCAAACAGCGATCCACCGCCTCGATCACGGAATCCGAGGCCGACCTGACCTCGCGCAAGCGCATGTTGGCGCTGCAGCAGGAAAAGATGGATGATCTGAAGAAACAGCTCGAACTGACGAAGATTCACGCGCCGGCGGAAGGGCTGGTGGTTTACAGCGCTGGCAGCAGCGGGTCGTATTACTCGGGCGTGCTGATCGAGGAGGGCGCGACGATCCGGTTCCGGCAGGAGATCATCAAGCTGCCGGATGTCACCGAAATGGTCATCGAGGTCCGGGTTCACGAATCGCACATCACGAAGATCCAGCGCGGCCAGAACGCCTACGTCACGATTGATTCCCTGCCCGACCTCCGGCTCAAAGGCCGCGTCAACAAGGTCGCCGTGCTGCCGGATGCCTCCAGCCGTTACTACAACCCGACATTGAAGGTCTATACCACCGAGGTGCTCATCGAGGACAAGCTGCCGGAAGAACTCAAGCCCGGCGTCTCCGGCCGCGCGGAGATTGTCATCACCAACCTCCAGAACGTGCTGGCCGCGCCCCTGCAGGCCGTCACCTCGATCAAGGGCGAGCAGGTCTGCTTTGTGGGCAAAGGCGCCGAGCCGCATAAGAAAGCCGTCGAGGTCGGCCTCTACAACGACAAGTTCATCGAGATCAGGTCCGGGTTGAAGGAAGGCGACGAACTGCTGTTGGCGCCGTTGCTGGCGGAAGCCGACGCGATAGACCTCTCGGGTTCCATTGTGGACGCCAACGAATACGAGGCCGACCGCAAGGCCGCCGACAAGAAAGCGAAGAAAGCCGGCAAGGGTGCAGCCAAAGCCGGCGGCTCCGCAACAACGCAGCCTGCGGCGCAGGCGCTTCAACCGCCCATGGCCGAGTTCGGCCGTGCCGGCCGGCCCGCGGAGGACGCATCGTCCGCAGCCCGGCGGCTCGCGACATCGCCGGCAGGCGCGGGCAGCCCCGCCAGCAGGAAGTCCGGCCAGGCGCCATGACCAGCAGCCCGATCATCCGTCTCGATCGGTTGGAGAAAACCTACGATCTGGGTGCGATTCAAGTCCACGCCCTCCGTGGCGTCACGCTGGACATCGAGTCCGGCTCCTATGTTGCGATCATGGGGCCGTCCGGCTCCGGCAAGTCCACGATGTTGAACGTCCTCGGCTGCCTCGACCGCCCCAGCGGCGGGCGCTATTACCTCGGCGGCGAGGACGTTTCGCAGATGGATGACGACCAACTCTCCGCCGTCCGCGGCAAGCGGCTCGGCTTCATCTTCCAGTCCTACAACCTCATCGAGCAACTCACCGTCATCGAGAACATCCACGTGCCGCTCTTCTACCAGGGGCGCGACCTCAGCGAGTGCCACGACCATTGCGTGAAGCTGGCTGAACTGGTCGGTCTCGGCCACCGGCTGGATCACCGGCCGAAGGAACTCTCCGGCGGCCAGCAGCAGCGCGTGGCCATCGCCCGCTCGCTTGCCAACGAGCCGCTGATGATTCTTGCCGACGAACCGACCGGCAACCTCGACTCCACCACCGGCACCGAGATACTGAACCTCCTCGACGACCTTAACAGCCACGGCACCACCATCATCCTTGTCACCCACGGCGAGGAGGTGGCCGCGCGCGCCCATCGCGTGCTGCACATGAAGGACGGCCTCATTGACCGCGAGGTCCCGCAACGCACCCTCCTGCGCGTCGTGGCGGAGTTGGAGGGCAACTCGGCGGCGGAGGCCCCGGTGTCATGATTCAACCTCGGGCCATCCTCCGCGCCTTCCAGTTGGGCATCAAGAGCCTGATGCTCCACAAGCTGCGCTCCGCCCTGACGATGCTGGGCATCATCTTCGGCGTTTGCTCCGTCATCGCCATGCTCGCCATCGGTGAGGGCGCCTCCTACGAGGCCCAGAAGGCGATCAAGAAACTTGGCAGCAACAACATCATCATCCGCAGCGTCAAGCCCGCCGAGGAAAACGTCGTCCGCAGCAGCGGCCGCAGCTACGTCGTCGAATACGGCCTGACCTACGGCGATGCCGGCCGGCTCCAAACGACCACCCCCGGCATCCAGCACGTCCTGCCGATGCGAATCATTCGCGAGAGCGTCCGGTTTAACCGCTTCAGCGTTCCCAGCCAGGTCATCGGCACGCACCCGATCTACCCGGAGATCACCGGCATGGAACTGGTCCGGGGCCGGTTCATCACGCGCAACGACGAAATCAACACCGACAATGTCTGCGCCATGACGGTTGGTCTTCAAAGCCGGTTGTTTCCTTGCCAAGATCCGTTGGAGGAGGAAGTGCGCGTTGGCATGGACTACTACCGCGTCGTCGGCCTTGTGCGGGAGAAGTCGTCCGTCGAAAAACGCCCCCAGGGCAGCGCCGGCTCCGAAGGCCAGCCCGTGGACAGCAACCTCTACATCCCGCTCTCCAGCGCCCGCCGCCGCTTCGGCGAGACCCTCTTCCGCCGCTCCGCTGGCAGCTTCGAGGCTGAGCGTGTCCAGCTTCACCAGATCACCGTGCAGATGAAGGATTCCGCCGCCGTGGAGCGGGCTGTGCCGGAGATTGAGGCCATGCTGCGGCATTTCCACACCAAGAAGGACTACGAAGTCGTCGTGCCGCTGCAACTGCTCCGTCAGGCCGAGCAGACCAAGCGCATCTTCAACATCGTCCTCGGTTCCATCGCCGCCATCTCCCTGCTTGTCGGCGGCATCGGCATCATGAACATCATGCTCGCCACCGTCACCGAGCGCACCCGCGAGATCGGCATCCGCCGGGCGCTGGGCGCCCGGAAACGCGACATCATCACCCAGTTTCTCGTCGAAACGGCCGTGCTCTCCCTCGGCGGCGGCATCATCGGCGTCGTGGTTGGCGTGCTGGTGCCGATGGTCGTCTCCCATTTTGCCGCAATGAAGACCATCATCACCGCCAGTTCGTTGATGCTCTCGTTCGGCATCTCCGGCGCCGTCGGCATCGTATTCGGTCTTTATCCCGCCTCGCGCGCCGCGAGCCTCAGCCCCATCGAGGCTCTGCGGCATGAATAGCGAGAGGGCGGGGGACAGCTTGACAAGGCTTATGAAGGGATTCTACAACAACCGCGCAATTTAACCGCAGGAACCACCATGAACATGAACCGCCTCTCCATCCCGTGTGCCTCACTCGCCATCACTGTTCTCGTTGCCGGTTGCACGAGCACTGGCACCGGCGCCAGCTCGGGTCTGTCTGCCGAGCAGGACCGCCGCGTCGCGCATCTCGGCGCCATGGCCCAGTTGCCGCCCTACTCCGGGCCGAAGAAGCTCATCGCGGTCATGGATTTCCAGAACAAGTCAAACTACAAGGGCCAGATGGAGCTGGGCACGGGCATGGCCGACATGGTCACGGACACCCTGATCCGCAGCGAGCGGTTCATCGTGGTGGAGCGCCAGCAGATCCGCGACGTGCTCAAGGAACAGGACTTTGCCCAGACCGGCCGCACCGTGGAGAGCGGCGCGCCGAAGATCGGACGGGTGCTGAACGCACAGACCCTTGTGTTCGGCTCGGTGGTGGACTTCAGCGAAACCCAGCAGCAGAACCAGAGCATCGGCTATCATGGTTTCGGCCTAAGTTTCGCCCATGCCGAGGCCAAGGTCACCATCGCCATCCGCCTCGTTGACCCGACCACCGGGCAGGTGCTCGACAGCGAGCAGATGCAGGGCAAAGCCGAGAAGCGCGCGATGGGCTTGAGCTACACGCGGGGTGACATCGGCTTTGGCACGAAGGCGTTTGCCAAGACCCCGCTGGGCCAGGCCACGCAGGAGGCGATTGACAAGGCGGTCCTGTTTATTTGCAGCCGGCTGGAGAACGTGCCGTGGGAGGGCCGCGTGGTCGAGGTCAAGGGCAAGGACGTTTACATCAACGCGGGCGCCGAGCGCGGGATTGCCGTCGGCGACAGCTTCACCGTCTTCCGCGAGAGTGAAGGCATGATTGACCCGTCCACCGGCCTTCAGCTTGGCGCCGCCCGCAAGGAGATCGGCTCGATTGAAGTGACAGAAGTCCAACCCAAATTCGCCATCGCAAAAATCCTCCGGGGTGCCGGCATGAACCGCAAAGACGTCCTCCGGCTCTTGTCCAGTTCACAGGCAAAAGGCGTTGCGCCCGCCCCGGTCAATGCCGCGCCTCCTCCATCCGGCGCGCCGAAATAGACGACTCGGACATTCCCCGCAGCGGCGCGGCATGGAATAGTCTTGCCACGGGTCTGCTTCCCGCCAATCCTGACTGCGCACTTATGGAGATCGTCACGAGACTTTCACGCGAATGGCGGAACCGGATGTGGATGCAGACCGCGTTCCTTGTCGGGTTTGGCCTGTGGTTTTTCTACGACGGCAGCATCACCTACCCACGGCACAATGGGCGGTTCGCGGAATTCGAGGCGGCCAGGAACCGAGGCGAGGCCGCCGAATGGCGCGAGTTTGCGGCGCGGAAGGGCTGGGCGGGCCAGGACCATCCCAAGCCCTATGCCCCCGGCGACATCGAGACGCAATTCGTCCTGGGCGCGCTACCGGCTGTGGCCGGACTGTGTGCGTTCGGCTGGTATCTCGTGGGCCGGCGGCAGAAGCTGACGAGCGACGGCCAGGTGGTCTGTGGTGTGGGCGGCCAGCGCGTGCCGATCACGGCGTTTGTGGAGGTGGCCCGCAGAAAATGGGAGCGGAAAGGCATCGCCTATGCCATCTACGAGGAGGATGGCAAACGCCGGCGGCTGACGATTGACGACTACAAGTTTGTCGGCGGCGAAGGCATCCTGAAGCAGATCGAGGAGGAGTTGGGGAAGAAGAAGCCGGCAGAACCCGCCTGATGGCCTGCAATGCGTTTGGCGCGGCGGCTTACGGCAGCGGCTTGACCATGATGCCTTTGTAGTAGGTCGTGCTCTTCGGGTCGTGGCCCTGCAGGCAGAACGTCCCCTCGGCGATGCACCGGCCCGGCATGTTCTTCGGCGGCTGCCAATCGTCCGGCTGGGTCCAGTCGGCGGCAACCTTGCCATTGATCTTTACCGCGACGTGTTGGGCGCAACTTGACACCCGCGCCAAGTCCCGAAAGGGACGGTCGAGAATAGCCCGGCGTTTC
>DYDC01000119.1 GCA_020718125.1 Methylacidiphilum sp.
CTTCTGTCGTCCCTACGGGACTCTGCCATCACGGGCGGCGTTCCCGGCGCTAAAGCGCCGGGCTATTCTCGTCCGTCCCTCTGGGACTTGATCGTGGTGCGTGTGTCAAGTTGCGCCCTGCCCTACAGGAGCGCGCAATTGCTTGTCAATCGTCCGTTCACGCCGTCGTGGGCGCCGCGCAGGCCCCTTGCTGCGGCTGCCACTGCCGTGTAAGCTCGCGCTGTGTCGTATCAGTTCAAAAAGCACTTCGGCATCCACGAAGCGCGGGCGTTGTTGCCGCGCCTGCGGGACGCTTTCAAGACCATCCACACCGCCCGCGACCGCCTGCTGGAAACCGAGCATCAATTGGCAGCCATGTTTCAGAAAAGCGGCGGTGATCTCGGCGGCCCGAAGGTCGCCGCGCTGGCCCGCGCGATGATCGAGATTCACGAGGGCCTCAGCGAGATCAGCAGCCGCGGCATCCAGATCAAGGACGTGGACCGCGGCCTGGTGGATTTCCCGCACATCCGCGACGGACGCGAGGTGTTCCTGTGCTGGGAACTGGAAGACGACGACATCGAGTTCTGGCACGACCTCGACGCGGGATATCCGGGACGCGAACGGCTGTAGCCCCCGCTACACCGCCATATCTCCCAACCTCGGCGCGTTCGAGTCGCGCGCGGACAGCACCGGGGCCGGCCCCTGATACCAGGCTGCCGGCAGCTTTAAGTCGGGATCATCCCACCGCACGCCGTATTCGTCGGAAGCGTCATACTCCTGGTCAATCAAATACATCACCGTCACGCCAGTCATCGCGCGGTAGCCGTGCAGGACGCCCGGCGGAATCACCAGCGCCTGTGGCTCGGCCGCATCCAGTGCGATGCAAAGCGCCGCGCGGTAGGTGGGTGATTGTTTGCGCACGTCCACCAGCGCCGCGATCAGCCGTCCTTCGGGAACCAGCCAGTAATCGCTCTGGCGACGGTGAAAATGGAGTCCACGCACCACGCCGGCAGCCGACCGGGAATAATTCCATTGCACCCACCGCCGGTCGCCGCCCACCCAGCTTGCGCGAAATGCCTCAAAAAACAGGCCGCGCGAATCCTCAAACCGATTCAGTTTTGCCAGCCGCACGCCGGCGATCTTCGTATCCACAAGTGCCATGAGTTGTTTGTTCCTCGTGTTTCGAGCGCGTGGAGATTAGAGCATGGCCCACTGTCTGGCAACCTGTTTAACAGACCGCTGCGGCAAGCGGGCTTGCGCTTCGCCGCGGCGGCTGGTAGGCAACCCGCACCCAGAGCCAAGGACCTTCATGAATCTTCTTCGCTGCAAACGTGTCACCGACCTGCAGGCCGAGGCGGAGAGCGACCAGCGGCTGCACCGCGCGCTGGGGCCGCTGAATCTCACCACGCTCGGCATCGGCGCGATCATCGGCACGGGCATCTTTGTGCTCACGGGCACCGTGGCGGCGCAGAACGCGGGGCCGGCGGTGATCCTGTCGTTTGTGCTGGCGGGGCTGGCCTCGGTGTTCGCGGCGCTCTGCTACAGCGAGTTCGCGTCGCTGGTGCCGCTGTCGGGCAGCGCCTACACCTACGGCTACGCCACCTTGGGCGAGTTCTTCGCGTGGATCATCGGCTGGGACCTCGTGCTCGAATACGCCGTCGGCGCGATCACGGTCGCCATCGGCTGGTCAGGCTACATGATGTCGTTCCTGCGCGGCTTCGGCATCGAGATCCCTCCCGAACTGTCCGCCGCGCGCGACACGCAACTCATCGAGATCCCGGCGCAACTGGCCGCGGCGCTGCGCGTGCCGGCGGGCTGGCAGCCGTTCAACGAAGAGATGGGCCGCCAAATCGCGGCCGGCGGCACGGCGCTCGCCTCGCTGGCTCAGGTCACGGCGATCTTCAACCTGCCCGCGGTTATTATCATCTTCATCGTCACGACACTGCTGGTGATCGGCATCCGGGAGTCGGCGACGTTCAACAACGTCATCGTGTTCGTGAAGCTCGCGGTGATCTTGCTGTTCATCGTGGCGGCAGCAAAGGCCGTCACGGCGTCGAACTGGGTTCCGTTCATCCCGGAGAACACCGGCGTGCGCGAGCACTTCGGCTGGACGGGCGTGATGGCGGGCGCGGGGATCGTGTTTTTCGCCTACATCGGATTCGACGCGGTGAGCACGGCGGCACAGGAGGCGAAGAACCCACAGCGCGACATGCCCGTCGGCATCATCGGCTCGTTACTCATCTGCACCATCCTTTACATCGTGGTGTCGGCCATCGCCACGGGCGTCGTGCCCTATCGCCAGCTTGATGTGCCGGATCCCATCGCGCTTGTCGCCGACCGGGCGGGGTTGGGCTGGATGGCGACGTTGATCAAACTGGGCGCCATCGCGGGTTTGTCGTCGGTGATCCTCGTGATGCTCTACGGCCAATCGCGCGTGTTCTGGGCCATGTCGCGGGACGGACTGCTGCCGCCATTCGTGCATCACGTGCACCCGCGGTTCCGCACGCCTTGGATCACCTCCATCCTCACCGGCGTGCTCGTGGCATTCTTTGCGGCGGTGTTCACCGTGCGCGAGGCGGGCAGCCTCTGTTCCATCGGCACGTTGCTGGCGTTTGTGATCGTGTCGGTGGGTATTATCATGTTGCGGCTGAAACACCCGGAACTGAAGCCGCGGTTTCGCACGCCGGCGGTGTGGTTCGTGGCGCCGATGGGCGCGCTCTCGGCGCTCTACCTGATGTGGTCGCTGCCGTGGGTGACGTGGGAACGGCTGATCTTCTGGTTCGCCATCGGGATGGTGGTCTATTTCGGCTACGGCATCTACAACTCCAAACTCGGCGACGGCGGCGCGCCGGGCGAGACCGGCTGGTCGCGCGCGCTGAAGATCGCCGGCATGACTTGGATCGTCTTCGGAACACTGGCGTCGCTGCTCTGGTTGTTCCGCTACCGCGAGGAGCACATGCCGGGACCGAACGGCTGGTTCTGGGGCATCGGCGGGCTGATGTTCTCCCTCAGCCTGGGCGCGCTGCTGAACCTCATCGCGCAGCTCTCCGACTACGTGCGCGCCCGGCGCGGGTCGTGAGCGGGTGGACGGGACGACCTGCTCACTGGCTGGCGACGCCGGCCACCTTCGGCTTCGCGCCGCGGGTGAGATAGATGACCCGCGTGGCCGGGCCGGCCCGCACCTCGATGAACCGCTTCGCGCAAACCTGTTTCAGCGCGCTCCGTTGGTTACAGAAACGCCTCAGGCTGCGTCGCTGCCGCATGCCCCCCTCACGAATCCGGCGTCTTGCTCCGCAGGTTTCCCGTCCGGCTCAAGTCATGCCTTTGCGAATTTCCGCCGCGCCTCCTCCACGATGGCCGCAATGTCGAGCTTCGGCGTGTCGCGCCGCCGGCACTGGCGCGCCGCGGGCAGGTCTTCCACCCGCCAGACGCCGGGGATTCTGATGCCACATTTTGGACAGCCGCCGGCCTGGAGTCTGTCCTGCAGAATCTGGAACCCGCACCGTTCGATAAGCGTTTCGCCGCATCCGGGACAACGAGTGTTCTCCAGTTCGCCCGTCTCACCCGGCCGGTTGCCCGCATAGACGAAACGCAGCCCTTCCGCGTAGCCGATCTCCGCGGCACGGATGATCTGCCGGGTCGAGGTGTCGTTGCGATCGGTCATCTTGTAGTCGCGGTGGAACGCCGTGACATGCCACGGAATGTCGGCCGAGACGCTCTTGATGAACCGCGCGATCTCCCGCAACTCGGCCTCGCTGTCGTTGAAGCCCGACACCACCAGCGTCACGATCTCCACCCAGAACCCCCGCTCATACAACATCGCGATGGTGGCCAGCACGTGGTCGAGCTTGCCGCCGAGCTGGCGGTAGCCGTCCGGATTGAAACTCTTGAGGTCCACCTTGTAGAAATCCACCCACGGCCGAAGGTAATCAATCACCTCCGGCGTGCCGTTGCCATTGGACACGCAACTGGTCGCCAGCCCCGCCGCACGGCCGCGCTTGAACGCCTCCACCGCCCATTCGCTGGTGATCAACGGCTCGTTGTAAGTGCTCGTCAGCGTCAGCGCCCCGTGGCGCCGCGCGCCCTCGACCATCTGGTCCGGCGATACGCGCACAGGGTCGTGGCCCGCCTGCGGATCACGCAGCGTCTGTGACGTGATCCAGTTCTGGCAATACCCGCAATGGAAATCGCATCCCAGCATCCCGAAGCTGAACGCCAATGTGCCCGGCAGGGCGTGGAAAAACGGTTTCTTCTCGATCGGGTCGAGCTGCAGCGCGCTTGCATAGCCCGTCGGCCCGAACAGCCGGCCCTCCTTGTTGAACCGCACCCGGCAGACGCCCGCGCGGTCGTCGGGGATTGCGCAGCGATGCCCGCACGCAAAGCAGCGGACCTTGTTGCCGGACAGCTTCTCGTAAAGCTCCATCTCGCGCGTCATCCCGCGCAGCAGAGCCTCCAGCTTCCGCTCCTTCGATGCCACCCGTTCGCCTGCGTTTGTGATCGGCCGCGCCATGGCGCCTCGAATATATCACACCCGCCGCCACGCGGAGGAGCGCCCGTGGCACGGTTCGCTGTCGGTTCGCTCTTGCTAGTGCGGGAGACGGCGCTTATCCTCGCCGCGCTTTTTTCGGATCATCGTTTACCCATGAATATCATCAGCAAGTCCCACAAGCCCGTGGCGGTCGTCACGGGCGGCGCCGGCTTCGTCGGCTCGCACCTCTGCGACCGGCTGCTGGCCGAGGGCTGGCGCGTGTTTGCCGTGGACAATTTCCTGACCGGCTCGCGCGACAACATCGCGCACCTCGACGACAACACCGATTTCATCGTCATCGAGCAGGACGTGACCCAATACGTGAAGGTGCCGCGGCCCGTGAATTTTGTGTATCATTTTGCCTCGCCGGCCAGCCCGATTGACTACGCCGAGTATCCGGTCAAGACGTTGAAGGTGGGTTCGCTGGGCACGCACAACGCGCTGGGCCTGGCGAAGGCTATGAAGGCCGGCTTCCTGCTCGCCTCCACCAGCGAAATCTACGGCGACCCGCTGGTGCATCCGCAGCCGGAGAGCTACTGGGGCCATGTCAACACCATCGGCCCGCGCGGATGCTACGACGAAGCCAAGCGGTTCGCCGAGGCGATTACGATGGCCTACATGCGCGAGGACAACGTCAACACCCACATCGTGCGCATCTTCAACACCTACGGGCCGCGGATGCGCCTGCGCGACGGCCGCGTGGTGCCGGCCTTTGTCGGCCAGGCGTTGCGCGGGGAGCCGCTGACGATCTTCGGCGACGGGAGCCAGACGCGGAGCTTTTGCTTCGTCAGCGACCTGATCGAGGGCATCTGGCGGTTGTCGCGAGCCAACTTCAACGAGCCGGTCAACATCGGCAACCCAAGTGAGTATTCCATCAAGCAATTCGCCGAGTTGATCATCAAGATCACCGGATCAAAGTCGCCGTTGGTTTACAAGCCGCTCCCGCAGGATGACCCGAAGCAGCGCAAGCCGGACATCTCGCGCGCCAAGCAGCTTCTGGGCTGGCAGCCGACCATCTCCGTCGAGGACGGCCTGCGGAAGACCGTCGAGTATTTCCGGCCCCGCATCGCGCGGGACGCCGCGTCGGCCAAGGCGGAATCGCCGCATTGACAATGCCGGACTTGCACCGCTAGCCTCGCCGCCAGAGAGTCCCGTCGCATGGACATTTTCTTCAAGTGCATCCACTGCGACCAACGCCTCGTGGTGGATGACGCGGGCGTTGGCATGGAGATTCCCTGCCCGCGCTGCCAGAAACTCATCGCCATCCCGGAACGATCCACCGTCCACAGCGATCAAGAACTCGCCGCGGATGAAAAGGTGTCCGAGAGACAGGTTATCGCCGCCAAACCCGTCCCGACGCCGTTCCCGCCGCCACCCGCCGAGGCCCCGGCCAAGCCGCCTCCCGCCCCGCGTCCGCCGGCCCGTGTCCGCCCCGCCACGGCCCTGCTGTCAGCGCCTCGAAATATCCAACCGGCTCGCTCGCTCCCGGTCGAACCCGCCCCGCCACCGCTCCAAGAGGTCCCGTTGTCGCGGCCTGCGACCCCGCCCCGTCCCGCTGCGCCCTTGTCCCACGCGCAGCCGCCCGCCACCGTGCCGCCCGCGCGCGCGCTGTCCACCGAAGAGACCCTGGCTTTCTTCGCCAGTGGCCTGGAGGCATCCTCCACAACGACGCCTGCCGCCGTGGGCAAACCTTTGTCCCTGGCGCAGCCGCCCGCCACCGTGCCGCCCGCGCGCGCGCTGTCCACCGAAGAGACCCTGGCTTTCTTCGCCAGTGGCCTGGAGGCATCCTCCACAACGACGCCTGCCGCCGTGGGCAAACCTTTGTCCCTGGCGCAGCCGCCCGCCACCGTGCCGCCCGCGCGCGCGCTGTCCACCGAAGAGACCCTGGCTTTTTACGCTGGCGGCATCGAGTCGTCCCCCACCCCGCCGCGCGTGCCGAAACCGCCCGCTGTCGTGGGCAAACCCGCCGAGCCGCCCGCGGCACCCGCGCCACCCCCGCTGCCAAAAGCCGCCGCTCCGCCACCCGAAGAGCGGCCACCCGCGCCAGCGCCCGTCAAACCAGAACCGCAGCCGCTTCCCGTTCCCGCAGCCCCTGTGCCGCCCGTGCCGCCCGTGCCGTTGCCGGCAACGTCGCCTCTGGCTCCTCCGCTCGATATCGCATTGCCGGACGTCGCCCTTCGTCCGGCGGCGGACCAGAAATCCTTCGTCACTCCGACACCCGCCGCCGTGCGCCTCGTCGAACCTCCCGTCGCGCAAAAACCCGCCCCGCCGCCGCCGGCCCCAATACCGGCGCAGGCCCCCACCGCGTCCCCGCCCGCCCGCGGCATCGTGCGGCTTGTGGACACGGAGGTGACACGCCGCGCCGCTGCGGAGAAATGGCAGGAACTGGCCGCCGGGCTGACGCAACAATTGTGGAATGCCAGGACGACTTATCCACTGCGGGCGGTGATGGTGGAAACATTCCTTCGAGCGATGCCAGTGCTCTTGATGAACCCGAACGTCGGCGTCGGCGCGCGCGGCGCGCAGGCGGGCATGCACGCCCGATGGATCGAGCCGTTCACCAACACCCTCTCCGAACACGTCGCGCGGCTCAGCCGCGCCACGTTCGAGGGCAGCACAGCCCGCGTGGCCGAGGTCGTCGAACTCTGGATGCATCACCAGCAGATGATGGCCGAGCGGGCCGGCTCCAACATCGAGGACATCAGCTTCTCGATGGCGACATTGCCGCAATCCGCCGTCGTCACCTTCGGGATGAACTTCACCCAGCGCGGCATCCGCGGCCGCAAACGCGTGGCCTGCTGGGTTGGCCGCATCGGCGACGACCTCTTCGTGTTCTCCGGCAAACTCCCGCCGCACGGCGCCCGCGTGCCGCTGGCCGCCGAGCGTGCCTTCCGCGCCGACGCCGCTGCGCCGGAGCCATCGGTGCAAATCCCGCGTGAGAGAATCCTCGCCCTCCCACCGCCGGAGGGGATGGATGCCGCCGCGGCACGCACCACGCGTGAACTGGTCATCAACTTTTGCGAGGCGCATTTCGGCCGGTTCGACAACCGCCTTGCGGGCGAATTCTACGACGGCATCCGCCAGGACCGCGAAGCGGCGCGGGCCGCCTTGCCCGGCGTCATCACCGCCATGCCGCCCTCCAAGGAAAAGCGGATGCTCCAACAGCTCTATCGCGACCTGTGAAAACACATTGCTGGCCCGTCTGGCGGCCGCATCACTCGCCACCGCAGACACGCGCGCCGAGGAAACCTTCCCCTTCGTCATCCCCGGACGGGCGCAACTTGACACA
>DYDC01000120.1 GCA_020718125.1 Methylacidiphilum sp.
CGGCAAAAAGGATTGTCGAGCGGAAGCCCGACAGGGCGAAAGGGAATAGCCCGCCGATTCATCGGTGGGAAACGATGACCAGAGAATCCAAGGAGTCCCGTCAGGGACGGCAGAAAAGAATGGTTCCTCGCTGTTTTCAGTGGATGAAGGCTGTAAGTAGTGGGGGCATGACACCGGAGAAACTGTTTCATCAACCGCTGGGTTTGGGCATGAACTGGGAAGTGACCGAATGCATCTATGACCGTGACGCGGGCGTGGTGCGGTTGCGGGTGCGTGAGACCCCGCATCTCTGGCAAAGCGAACGCAGTCCAGGCGTGGGCGGGCCGGTGGTGGCCTGCGATCACACCGAGGAGTTGGTCTGGCGGCATCTGAACGTCTTCGAGCGCCGGCGCGAGGTTCGCTGCCGGTTGCCGCGCGGCCGCTGACAGCCGACGACGTTTCTTGATGGGCGAACGCCGGCCGCTGACGGCGAACGACGCCTCGCGACAGGCACACCCGTCCGCTGACGGCGCACGGCGAACGGCGGCGCAAAATTCAAGTAGCGCCAGTTTTCGGTTGCAATCCGCGGTGAGGACTCCAAAAGTCTTGGCCGATGCTGAGCACGCTGCGCATTAAGAATCTCGCCCTGGTTACCGACCTCACGCTGCCGTTGCAAGCCGGCTTCAACGCCATCACCGGCGAGACCGGCGCGGGCAAGAGCATCATCATCGGCGCGCTCAACCTCGTGCTCGGCGAGCGGGCCGACCGCACGCTGATCCGCAGCGGCTGCGACTCGTGCACCGTGGAGGCTGTGTTCGACATCAGCAAGCTCCGCGCGCCGCTGAAAAGTTTCATGGACGAGAACGGCATGGAGCCGTGCGAGGACGGGCAGTTGGTCCTGAAGCGCACGTTCACCGCGGCCGGTTCGAACCGCCAGTTCGTCAACGGCTCGCCCACGACGCTCGACAAGCTGGCCGTCATCGGCCAGTGGCTCGTGGACATGCACGGCCCGCACGAGCATCAATCGCTGCTCCAGCCCGCGCGCCAGCTTGCCATCCTCGACACCTACGGCGGTTTGGAGCCGCTCCGCGAGGAGTTCGCCGCGCGAGTCCGCCGCCGGGCGGAGTTGGAGGCGGAGAAGGCCGCGTTGATTGTGGATGAGAAGAGTTACGCCCAGCAGCTCGACCTGCTGCGGCATCAGGTGGCCGAGATCGCCGCCGCGAAACTCCAGCCTGGCGAGCAGGCGCAGGTCGAGGCGGATTACCATCGGGCCAGCAACGCGGCGCGGCTGTTGCAGCTTTGCCAGACTGCGTTGACGGCGCTGGGCGATGAGGAGAACTCCGTGCTCTCGCAGACCGGCCTCGTTGGGCGGCAGTTACAGGAACTCCAGCGTGTGGACGCCTCCGCCGAATCGCTGCTGAAGCTCCACGAGCAGACCGTTGCGGCGCTGCACGAGTTGCAGGGCGAACTGGCGCGCTACACTGACAAGGTGGACGTGGACCCCGCGCAGCTTGCGGCATTGGAGCAGCGCCTCGACCTGATCCAGTCGCTCCGGCGCAAATACGGCGCGACGCTGGCCGACGTGATCGCCTTCGGCGAGGAGGCAGAGAAGAAGCTGCGCGCGCTGGAGAACCACGACGCCGAGCTGCAGCGGCTCAACGGGGAGTTGGCCAAGCTGGACGCGGAGTTGCTGCGCGCCGGTCGCAAGCTGGGCGAGGCGCGGCGCGCCCTGACGGGGAAGCTCGGCAAAGCCGTTGAGAAGCATCTCGGCGACCTCGGTTTCGAGCAAAGCCACTTCAGCGTCATGTTCCAGACGCGGGACGATCCGCAGACCGCCATCCGTAACCTGCAATCTTCCGGTCTCGACACCATCGAGTTCCAGTTCGCGCCAAACCCCGGCGAGCCGGCGCGGCCGTTGCGGGCGATTGCCTCCAGCGGTGAGATGTCGCGGGTGATGCTGGCGCTGAAGACGGTGCTTGCGGCCGAGGATGAAGTGCCGGTGCTCATCTTTGATGAGATAGACGTGAACATCGGCGGCGCGACGGCGGCGACGGTGGGCGAGAAGATGGCGCAGATAGCGCGGCAGCGTCAGGTCGTGTGCATCACGCATCTGCCGGCGGTGGCGGCCGCCGCGCCGGCGCACTACGTCGTCAACAAACAGGTCAAGGACGGCCGCACGATCTCGGAGATTGCGTTGCTGGAGAAGACGGCCCGTGTGGACGAACTGGCCCGGATGCTGGGTGGCCAGGCGCCCGCGGCCCGGAAACACGCGCAGTCGTTGTTGGATCTGTGAACGAAACAGCGCGATCTGTAGCGGCGGTCTCCGACCGCCGGATGTTTGCCATTCATCAGATTCGGCGGTCGGAGACCGCCGCTACAGATCGCGCGCGGCACGATACGCCTTATTGCCGCAACGCGGGGAGCAGTTTGGCGCGGAAGTTCTCGTCGTAGTTGAAGAGAATCCAGCCGTTGGCGCCGGCGCGGCGGGCGAGGCGGTGAGGCCGTTCCCAACGGAATTCGGCGGCGAGCAGTTCGCGTTCAAGGGCGAACCGAAACCCGTGACGCTGACCTCGCCGCAGGGCGCGGCGTTCACGCCGTCACCGACCGCCCGTGGAAGACGATGCTGACCGAGATGCTGAAGACCAACTGCGACATCTACAAAGTCTTCCTCGGCGAGCGTCCGCCGTTCGTCTTTGACGATCCGCGGTTCAGCCAGCCATCGCGGCGTTGAAGCCGCGCTGAAATTCCTTGCGATGGGGTTGCAGTGCGCTACCGTGAGCGCCCTGCGGGCTGCCCATCCAAGGCCGGCATGACCTGCCGCCCGAACGCTGCGGCGCCCGTTTTCAACATGGAACGATTGATGTATCACAGCACCAACGGCCGCTCGCCGGCGGTGGACTTGCGCGGGGCGCTGCTTCAAGGGCAGGCGCCCGACCGCGGGCTTTACCTGCCGCAGCGGTTCCCACGGCTTACGCCGGAGGAGGTCGCGGCGTTTGCGCGCCGGCCCTATGCTGAGATCGCGTTCGATGTGCTGCGGAGATTCACCGCAGGCATCGTGGACGACGCGACGCTGCGGACGCTTTGCGCCGACGCCTATAACTATGATGTGCCGCTGGAGCCGGTTGCCGGTTTCAAAGGCCGCGCCCACGTGATGCGGCTCGACCGCGGGCCGACGGCGTCGTTCAAGGACTTCGCCGCCCGGATGATGGCGCGGCTCATCGGCGGGTTCGTGCGCGAGGCGGGGCGTGAGTTGACGATCCTGACCGCCACCAGTGGCGACACCGGCTCGGCCGTGGCGAGCGCGTTCCACGGCGTCGCGGGCATCCGCGTGTTGGTGTTGTTCCCCATCGGAGAGGTCAGCGATCGCCAGCGCAAGCAGATGACCACGCTGCGCGACAACATCCGCACCATCGCCGTGGACGGGAAATTCGACGACTGCCAGGCGCTGGTGAAGCGCGCGTTTGCCGACCCGGCGCTCGCGGCGATCCCGCTCTCGTCGGCCAACTCGATCAACATCGGCCGTCTGTTGCCACAGAGCGTCTATTATTTCTACGCCGCGTCGCGCGTCGCCAAGCCGGGCGAACCGGTCGTGTTTGCTGTGCCGTCGGGCAACTTCGGCGACATGATGGGGTCGGTCATCGCCGGCCAGATGGGATTGCCGATGCGCCGGCTCGTCGTGCCGGTCAACGGTAACAACGAGTTCCCGCGGTTCCTCGAAACCGGCCGTTACGAGAAGATCGAGCCGTCGCTGAACTGCCTCTCCAACGCGATGAACGTCGGCCATCCGAGCAACCTCGCGCGGCTCGTCGCGATCTACGGCGGCCAGATGGATGAGACGGGGAAAATTCACCGCGCGCCCGACATGGCGCGGATGCGGCGCGAGTTGTTCTCAACAGCGGTTTCCGACGAGCAGACCCGCGCAACGATCAAGCGGGCATGGAACGACCACAAGCTGTTGTTGGAGCCGCACGGCGCGGTCGGCTGGCGCGGGTTTTTGGATTTCGCCGCGAGTGAGCCGCCGGGCGATTCGCCGGCGGTGGTGCTGGAGACGGCGCATCCGGCCAAGTTCCCGGAGGAGATCGAGCGGGTGCTCGGTTTCTCGCCGGAAGTGCCGCCGTCACTGGCCGCGCTTGACAAGCTGCCGGAAAACTACGACCGGATGGCGGCGGAATACGGCCAGTTCAAGCGATACCTGACCAAGAATTACGCGAGATGAAACACGTCATCCTCCTTGGCGACGGCATGTCCGATTATCCGGTCGCGCGACTCGGCGGCAAGACGCCGTTGCAGGTCGCGCGCAAGCCGCACATGGACCGCATCGCGTGCGAAGGCCGGTGCGGCCTGTTCAAGACCATCGAGGACGACATGCCGACCGGCAGCGAGGCCGCCAACCTTTCCGTGATGGGCTACAACCCGCGAGAGGTGTTGCAGGGCCGTGGCGTGCTCGAAGCCGCCAGCATGGGCGTGGACATCCGCGGCGATGATATGGCGATGCGGTGCAACCTCATCTGCCTGTTCGACGACGGCCGCATCAAGAACCATTCCGCCGGCCACATCAGCTCGGCCGAGTCGGACGAAATCCTCAAGACCCTCCAGAAGGAGATCGGCCGGCCCGGCCTCAGCTTCCACACTGGCGTCAGCTATCGTCATCTCTTCGTTGGCAAGGGACTCGACCCGCGCCTCGACTGCACGCCGCCGCACGATCATCCCAACGAGCCGGCCGAGCCACTGCTCATCCGCGCCAAGGTTCCTGAAGCGCAACCGACCGCCGACCTGCTCAACGACCTGACCCGGCGTTCGTGGCCGATCTTGAAAAATCATCCGGTCAACCAGCGCCGCCGCGCCGCCGGCAAGGATCCGGCCAATTCGATCTGGCTCTGGTCGCCCGGCAGGCGTCCGAAGATGTGGACCTTCCCCGACCGGTTTGGCATCCACGGCGCGGTGATCTCGGCGGTGGACCTCATCCGCGGTATCGGCGTCTATGCCGGACTCGAACCGCTCCGCGTGTCCGGCGCGACCGGCCTGCACGACACGAACTACGAGGGCAAGGCCGATGCGGCGCTTGCGGCGCTGGAACGCTACGACTTCTGCTACGTCCACGTCGAAGCGCCCGACGAGGCGGGGCACGAAGGCAATCTCGAACTCAAAATCCGCACAATCGAGGACCTGGACGCGCGTCTTATCGGTCGCATCCTGGCCGGCTTGGAGCAGCGAAAGATGGATGCGGTCGTGGCCGTCTTGCCGGATCATGCGACGCCGGTGGAGAGCCGCATTCACGTCCGCGATGCCGTGCCGTTCGCCATCCGCGACCCGCGCCGCGCGCCGGACGCCGTCCAGCGTTACGATGAGCAAAGCTGCGTGGCGGGCGCATTTGGCGTCCTCCACGGCGACGAATTCATCCGCGCGGCGTTTCAGAAGTGACTTCTGCCGGTGGCGTCGCAAAAACCCCGGCGACCGCCATGAAAACAATCACGTCGGTATTCGCCATCGTGCCAAGCAACGGCGAGCTTTTCATCCGCACGCACCGGGCACTCTGGTGTATTGGCCCGAAGCGGTGACGGCTGCTCGATGACGCATCTCAGACCACTTGTCCGAGAGCCGTGCAGAGCGATGAAGAACTGGCGCGCCCGGAGAGACTCGAACTCCCAACCCTCTGATCCGAAGTCAGATGCTCTATCCAATTGAGCTACGGGCGCGCACCGCAGAATTTCAAATCTGAGATTTGAAACTTGAGACTTGAGGATGGGGTGGGCGACGGGATTTGAACCCGCGACGGCCAGATCCACAATCTGGGGCTCTGCCAGGCTGAGCTACGCCCACCACCCGCGGCGGTCTAGTGACCGGGCCGCGGAAATTATCATTGGCATCCGGGAGCAGCAAGCTATTTTACCCCCCTGCATGAACCGTATCCGGCTGTTGCCTGAACACGTCGCCAACCAGATCGCCGCCGGCGAGGTGGTGGAACGGCCCGCGTCGGTGGTGAGGGAACTCGTCGAGAATTCGCTGGACGCCGGCGCGACGCGGATCGAGGCCGGCTTTCGCGCGGGCGGGCGCAGCGAAATCCGCGTGGCTGATGACGGCTGCGGCATGAGCCGCGACGACGCGCTGCTGTCGCTGGAGCGCCATGCGACGAGCAAGATCGCCGTCGCGGAGGACATCGAGCGTATCGCGTCGCTGGGTTTTCGCGGCGAGGCCATCCCGTCCATTGCGGCCGTGTCTCGGTTCACGCTGGTGTCGCGCGAGCACGACGCGGCGAGCGGCACGCGGATCGAGATCGCCGGCGGCAAGATGCTCAACGTGCAGGAGGTCGGCACGGCGCCGGGCACGACGGTGGAAGTCCGCTCGTTGTTCTACAACCTGCCCGCGCGGCGGAAGTTTCTCCGCTCCCCGGAGACGGAGAGCGCGCACATCCGCCACATCGTGACGCTCTGCGCGCTGGCGCATCCGGCGGTGGCGTGGCGGCTCGCGGAGGACGGCAACGAGACATTGAAGCTCGCGCCGGCCCGGTCGCTGAGCGACCGCATCCGGGAGCTTTACGGCAACGAGTTTTTCCAGGACCTCGTGCCGCTTGAAAAAACCGGAATCCGGAATCCGGAATCCGAAATCCGCGTCAGCGGTTTCGTGGGACGGCCTGGGGTGAGCCGCTCGACGCGGGAGCACCAGCACGTCTTCGTCAACGGCCGGCCGGTGGAGAACCGCGGCGTAAACTTCGCGCTGCTGGAGGGCTATCACACGGCGATGATGAGGGGCCGCTTCCCGATCGCGTTTCTGTTCATCGAGCTGGATCCCGGCGCGGTGGACGTGAACATCCATCCAGCCAAGCGCGAGGTCCGCTTCCGCGATGAAGGGGCGGTGCGCGGCGCGGTGACTGCCGCGGTGCGGCGGGCCATCGAACCGCAGATGCCGGGTGCGTCTTCAACTGCGCCGGCTTTTCAGCCGGTCGCCTTGACACTGCGGGGCGAGGCGGCGGCTCCGGCATCGGTCGAGATGGAGCAACGGCTGCCACTGCCGCCGCCAGCAAGGCCGTTGAGCGTGGGGCCGCCGCCGAAGGATGTCCCGCACTCCACACCGGACGCTTCACGCTTCGCGCTTCATGCTCCATGTCCGGCATCGGAAAGCGACTGGCGGGTGCTCGGTGTCATCGGCCAGCTTTACGTGCTGGTCGAGTCGCCGGAGGGGTTGGTGTTGATGGACCAGCACGCGGCGCACGAGAGGGTGTTGTTCGAGCGGATGCTGAAGCAACTGGAGCAGCGTGTGACGCCGTCCCAGCGGCTGCTGATGCCGTTGACGCTGGAGTTCGAGGCGCGTGACGCGGCGTTCGTGCGGGAGAGCCTGGCGGTGTTCCAGCGGCTCGGCGTCGGAATCTCGGAGTTCGGCCAACGGGCGTTCCTGGTGGACGCGCTGCCGCCGTGGCTGCCGGCACGGACGGACGTGCGGCAGATATTTCGTGACATCCTCGATGAGGTCGCGGCGGGTGGGGCGGGCGTATCGAAGCTGCGGCTGGGCGAGGACGCGGTGGCCACGACGGTGTGCCGCCATGCGGTGAAGGCGCGCGACCCGTTGAGCATGCCGGAGCTGGAGGCGTTGCTGTCGGAGTTGCGCGCGTGCGATCTGCCCTACACCTGTCCGCACGGCCGCCCGACGATGATCCAGCTTTCGTATGCGGAGATGGAGAAGAAATTTGGCCGGCGCGTCTGAGGGCCGGCGGGATTTGGAACACTCGCGCCGTGGCAAAGATGAGGGCTGGAAGGGCGCAACTTGACACACGCACCACGATCAAGTCCCAGAGGGACGGACGAGAATAGCCC
>DYDC01000121.1:0-193 GCA_020718125.1 Methylacidiphilum sp.
CGGTGGACACGCTGAAGTCATGGTTGGAGCGGCAGAGCTTTTCAAGCGCGTGGGTGCTGCTGCGGCGATGAAGGGATCGGGTGTGGAGACAACGGGAGAACGAGCGGGAGCTTTGCGCGTCGGGGTGGTGTGTGGGGCCAAGATGACAGGCCGCTCGGCTCACGTTGGGCGCCGGCACGGGTCAAATCGTGCC
>DYDC01000121.1:211-7791 GCA_020718125.1 Methylacidiphilum sp.
GGGGTGAAGCCTGCAGCCGTCTCCCCCCCGGCTGCGCCACGCCATTCCCAAAACCAGATGAATCCGCCGTGTGTCAAGCCCTCCATTAGCCATTCATCGCCTTGACACCAGAAGTCAATCCAACCATCATCCGGCCAAATTACACGAAACTTCCATGGCTGATTTTCGACCGTTCAAATCACTGACCTACAACTTGGAGCGCCTGCGGACGACTCCTGCGGCAGGCGCGGGTCTTGCCGATGTGCTCACCGAGCCTTACGACAAAATCACGCCGGCCATGCAGGCCGCCTACTACGACCGGCATGAGCACAACATCGTCCGGATCATTCTGGGCCGCGAAGAGCCAGGCGACTATGACCAGCGCAACAAATACACGCGCGCCGCGGAATGCCTTCGCGCTTGGGAGGAGGCGGGCGTGCTCGTCCGCCACGAACGCCCGGCCATTTTCAGCTACGAACAGACGTTTCAGGCCGGCGGTCGGACGCTCACGCGCCGCGCGCTGATCGGGCGGGTGCGCCTGAGCCGGCCGGAGGAGGGGATGGTCCTGCCGCACGAGCGGACGCTGTCCAAGCCGAAGGCTGACCGGTTGAGCCTGCTGCGCCACACACGCGCGCATTTCGGGCAGATTTTCCTGCTCTATCCCGGCGACGGTTCGGAGTTCGAGGCGCCTCGTGCGGGCGCGGAGCCGTTGGCGGCCTGGAAGGATGAAGCGGGCATTGCGCACCGGCTTTCTGTCATAGACACGACCGCGGCGCTCGCGGCGATCAAAGACGTGCTCCATCCGCTGACCTTCTACATCGCCGATGGCCACCATCGCTACGAGACGGGCCTCAACTACCGCGACGAGATGCGGGAGAAATATCCGAACCATTCCTCCGATGCGCCGTTCGAGTTCACGATGGCGACGCTGGTGGCGATGGACGATCCCGGCCTGGTCGTGCTGCCAACGCACCGGCTCGTGCATCACGTCGCCAACTTCGATCCCGCCGCGCTGGGGCGCGGGCTGGGCGAATGGTTCCAGTTGGAGCCGGCCGCAAACCTCGACGCGTTGCAGGCGCGCATGGCGCAGGCGGGCCGGGACGACCACTGGCTGGGAATGTTCCTGCCGCCGGGCGAGTTTGCCGTTCTGAAACTGCGCCGCGACCGCGACCGCAAGCCGCTTTTTGCGGGCCAGCCGCCGCTTTGGGAGAACCTCGACGTGGCCATCCTGCACACGATGGTGCTGGAGAAGCTGCTGGGCATAGACGAGGCGCGATTGCGCGAGGAGTCCAATCTCCACTACCTGCGCGAGGCGGCGCCGGGTGTCGAGCGGGTCCGGGCGGGCGAGGCGCAGGCGTTGTTCCTGCTCAACCCGACGCCGGTGCGCTTGGTGCAGGCCATCGCCGACGCGCGCTCGCGGATGCCGCAGAAGAGCACCGATTTCTATCCGAAGCTGCCGACGGGGATGACGATCTACGACGTGGCGGTGTAGCGCGCGGCCTGCCCGCAGTGATTACGACTCGCGCCCCACGACGGGCCGGACGACGCGTTTCTGGAGCCATGCAATGCCGACGAGGTCGCGCAGGCCGCGCCAGAGGCGGTTGCCGATGCCGTATTTGGAGACGCCGTGCTGGCGCGGGCGATGGCCCACCGGCATCTCGGTGATCCGAAATCCATTCATCACCGCCAGCGCCGGCATGAAGCGGTGCATCCCGTTGAACGGCAACATCACCTCGGCCACCTCTCGCGTGAAGACCTTCAGCGAACAGCCCGTGTCGCTGGCGCCGTCGCGGGTGACCCAGTTTCGGACCGCATTGGCGATCCGGCCGGAAAGCAACCGTATTGCCGAGTCCCGGCGTTGCGTGCGTCGGCCGCAAACCATCTGCGCGTCGCCGGCCCGCAACCGCTCCAGCAGGCGCGGGATGTCGGCGGGATCGTTCTGGCCGTCCCCATCCAATGTGGCGAACGCCGCCCCGCGCGCGGCGCGCAGGCCGGCGTAGAGCGCGCCGCTCTGGCCGACGTTGGCGGCCAGATGCAGCACGCGCATCCGCGGGAAGGCGCGGCGGGCCTCGTCCAGCCGGGTGCCAGTCGCGTCGCGGCTGCCGTCATTGACATAGACGACCTCAAAATCCAGCCCGGCTCGCTCCAAGGCTTGAATAATCTCCGCCGCGAGCGTCTGAATGTTGTCTTTCTCGTTGAAAACGGGGACGACCACCGATAAATACGGGTCAGCCATGTTCGAACTAATCATTACCAAGTTGCGGCCCGCCGCAACCTTAATTTGTCTCGGCCTCGCCGGCATTCTTGAGATATCCGCCGCCGACACCCCGCCCGATGCCGCCGCCCTCATGCGCCGCGTGGCCACCAACCGCCCGGCCATCCCGCTCGTCCTCGACGCCACGCTCAAGGTCGAGCGTCGCGTCGCGGATGTCTATGACCTGAAGGTCTTTCTCAACGGCGACCCGCGCCAAGTCCGCACCGTCTATCGCGTCACCGGCCCGGCCGACGACAAGGCCTGCGGCACGGCGGTATTGATGATCGAGGGCGGCGACATGTGGCTGCGCGCGCCCGGCGAGCCGGCTGCGCGCAAACTGGAGGCGGCCGACCGGCCGCAGTCGTTCCTCGGCGGCGATTTTTCCTACGAGGACCTCGACTTCGCCTTCCTGCGCTGGCCGAAGCAGAAGTTTATCAAGGACAGCCGCCGGCTCGGATTCGACTGCTGGGTCATCGAGAGCACGCCCGGTCCCGGCATCGCCTCGCAATACAGCCGCGTCCTGTCGTGGGTGGACAGAAAATACATGGCGGCGGTCATTGCCGAGGCTTACGACCCGAAGGGCAAGCTGATGAAAAACCTCACTGTCCAGAGCGTCCGCAAACTCGACGACAAAGGCCACTACATCCCCGGCCAGATCACGCTGGAGAACGTCCGCGCCAAGTCCCGCACCGTCCTGCGCGTGGACGAAGACCATCCCGGCTCCAATGATCCGGCGATGTTCGAGCCGGCGATGTTCTTCAAAGCGACCGCGCCTTGATTCCCGGAGTGTCGTCCCGTTTGGGATGATTCTGGAATAACCCGGCGATTCATCGCCGGGGAACCGCAGGAGCGTCGGCGGAGTTCCGGAGGGACGATTGAACCGTCTGTCCAACGCGCCCTCAACGGTCCTCTCACTGCGCGCGATCCAGCCGCAGCGCCGCCGCCAGCGCGGTCGAGCAGAGGCTGGTGCGGCCGGGATCATCCGTGTCGAGCGAGAGATAACGGTCGAGGAGGTTCACCGGGCATTGCAGCTCGTTGTCGGTCATGATGCCGGGCAATGTCGGGTCGTTCGCGGTGGCCGTGAGGTCTTTTGCGAGCCGGTCGCAGAACCCCTCGAAGTCTGGATAGAAGACCGGGATGCAGCGGTTGCGGAAGCCCGCCGTGCCGGGGGCCGGCTCGGTCAGTCCCTTCTCCTTCGCGAACGCGAACATGAAGTTCGTCCGCAGCACCCAGACAAGCGGCTCCTTCACCTGCTGCATCCGCGTGGAACTCCAGTTACCCAGCCCGTTGAAACTGTTGTCGCGCAACAGCGCCGTAGTCGCCTCGGCCCGCTTTTCGGCGGAACCAAAATCCTTGTTCACCGTCTTCGGTTCGCGCACGGCGTTGATGGCGATGTTGAAGTAGCGGCGGCCCTCCGGGTCAATCAGCCACTGCCGGCCGCCGATCTTTTTCACGTAGAAGAACCCCGTCGCCTTCTCCTTCGGCCGGTCGAGCCGGCCGCCATGGCGGTTCAGCTTCACGCTCTCGCCGGACGCCTTGTAACCGTCCAGCAACTCCAGCAGCCGCGTCTGCCGAGGATGAGTGGCTGGCCGTTGCGGGTGATCGGGCCGGTGCGGGGTTTCTCGGCGCTGAGCTTGCCGTTGACATAGAGCTTCACCGCTGCGCCGTCGCAGCCATCGAACCGCCAGTGGCCGGCCAAACCGCCATCCCCGGCAGCCGGCCGGACAATGATCCCCAGACACAGGATCACCCCGCAGCATACGGATAAGAGATTGCGCATGGCGGATTCGCGCACCCCGGCTGTCATCCTTTTCGCGCCCGCCCTCGGTTGCGCCCTTTTGCCGGCGGCGATTCCAGTCCCAGACTCAGCCGGATCTCTCCGCGCATCTTCCCTGCAAGCTTCACGGCTTCGACGGCGTCACGCTTGGCGGCCGACTCGCCGGGATAACGCACCGTGACCGCGTAGTGGGTGAGTTTGGCCAGCGCCGTCTTCCACGGCTGCCACAAAGGCTCTTTCGGCAGCAGGAGGGCCAGCAGAGCCACGAGGTCGTGCGTCTTGTGGAGACCGATGCCAGCGTCCACCAACCTCGCTTTGAGGTATTTCTCGACGCACTGTTGGGCGTGAAAACATACGGCGTCGTAATTGGCTTGCTTGCGAACCCGGAGTTCCCGGCGAGCCGTTGCCATGTCTGCCTCGGCCTTCGCGACCCACTCGGCGAGTTCAGGCCTCATAGAGAACCTTGCCTCGCTCCGTGACTTCGCGGAGGAAGAGGTCGCCCCACGCCAATCGTTGCCGGACTTCCCGAGGCGAGCGGACGATGAGATCCAGTGGAAAATCCGCTTCAATCTGGCTGCGGATTTCAGCGGCCTTGCGGAAGCCCTTGCCACGAAATGGCATCACCACCAGCAGGTCCACATCGGAATCTTCCGTCGGTTTGCCGTCCGCGTAGCTCCCAAACAGGACGATCTTCTCCGGCCTGAATAGCCGGACAATCTGGTCGCAAACCTGTCGGATTTGTTTTCGCGCAATCATGGCGCAACAGTCCCGGCCGGGGCGACCGTCGGCGACGGCCACCCCCGCGGGCACAGATTCCTGTTACACCGTGTAGGTCGAGGCGGAGATGCGCCCGCCGGTGCCGGTCCAGTTGGTGTGGAAGAACTCGCCGCGCGGCTTGTCGAGGCGCTCGTAGGTGTGCGCGCCGAAGTAGTCGCGCTGGGCTTGGAGCAGGTTGGCCGGGAGCCGCTCGCTGCGCAGGCCGTCGAAGAACGCCAGCGCGGTGCTGAACGCGGGGACCGGGATGCCTTTCTTGACCGCCGTGGCGACGACTTTGCGCCAACTGCGCTGGCAGCCCTTGATGGCCTTCTTAAAGAACGGATTGAGCAGCAGGTTTCCCAGGTTTGGGTTCTTGTCGAACGCCTTCTTGATCTCGCCAAGGAACGCGCTGCGGATGATGCAGCCGCCGCGCCACATCAGCGCGATGCCGCCGTAGTTGAGGTTCCAGCCGTATTGCTTGGCCGCGGCGCGCATGAGCATGTAGCCCTGCGTGTAACTGATGATCTTCGAGGCGTAGAGCGCCTTGCGGATGTCCTCGACCCACTGCGCGCGGTCGCCGGCGAACTTCGGATTCGACGGCTTGAACGCCTTTGAAGCCTCGACGCGCGCGTCTTTCATGGCCGATACGCAGCGCGAATAGACCGCCTCGGCGATGAGCGTGATCGGGATGCCCATGTCCTGCGAGGAGATGACGGTCCACTTGCCGGTGCCTTTCTGGCCGGCGGTGTCGAGGATATTGTCCACGATCGGCTGACCGTCGGTGTCCTTGAAACCGAGGATGTCGCGCGTGATCTCGATGAGGTAGGAATCCAGTTCGCCCTTGTTCCAGTCGGCGAAGACCTGGTGCATCTCGTCGGCGGTCATGCCGAGGCCGTCCTTCATCAACTGGTAGGCTTCGCAGATGAGCTGCATGTCGCCGTATTCGATGCCGTTGTGGGTCATCTTCACGTAATGGCCCGCGCCGCCCTCGCCGACCCAGTCGCAGCACGGTGAACCGTCACTGACCTTCGCGGAGATGGCTTGGAAGATCGGCTTCACGTGCGGCCACGCGGCAGGCGAACCGCCGGGCATAATGCTGGGGCCGCGGCGCGCGCCTTCCTCGCCGCCGGAGACGCCGGTGCCGATGTAGAGGAGGCCTTTCGACTCGACATGCTTTGTGCGGCGGATGGTGTCCTCGAACAGCGAGTTGCCGCCGTCGATGATGATGTCGCCCGGTTCCAGCACGGGGAGCAGCGACTCGATGAACTCGTCCACGGCCTTGCCGGCCTTGACCATGAGCATGACGCGGCGCGGGCGCTTCAGCAGCCCGGCCATCTCATGGAGCGAGTGCGCGCCGAGGATCTTGGCGCCCTTGGCCTCGTTGGCGAGGAAGTCGTCCACCTTCGAGACAGTGCGGTTGCAGGCCACGACGGTGAAGCCGTGGTCGTTCATGTTGAGGATGAGGTTCTGGCCCATGACGGCCAGCCCGATCAACGCGATGTCTGCTGTAGGTTCGCTCATAGTTTAGTCCTTAAGTTTGAATCCGATGCCCGCCAGTTTCTGGCGGACGGTTACACTGCCGCCGCGAAGTGTAACGGTTGAGTTCTGAAACTCGCGGCGTTGCGGATACTCTTTCCGCAAGCGGTCGAAGTATGCCGCCCGCCCGGACGTTGGCAAGCCCGCAATCGCCCGCAGCCGCCGGTCATCGGCCTCGATGTCATAGACCGTGAGCGCCGCTTCGCGCAGCACGTCCTCGTCGTCGCGGCCAGCAGCGTCAAGCGCAAGTTTTGGGTGCGGCGGGGGAGGCATTTGCTGCTTGAGATCAGAGTGGGCCGTGCGTCCCGCACGGCCATTGGTTGATGATTGGCCGTGCCGGAGGCCCGGCCCACTCTCTTTGCCGTGCGGGTCGCCCGGCCCACCTTGCAAGAACCTGCGCGCCGCCTCATAGACCATCACCGTCCCGTTGACCTTGCCGTCGTAGGAATAACCGGCGATGTGCGGCGTGCCGAGCGCGACGCGGTCGAAAAGCGAAACATCAATCGCCGGCTCGCCCCCCCAAACATCCAAAACCAATTTTGGATTTTGCATTTTAGATTTTGGATTGAGGACAGCCGCGTTGTCGAGCGCCGCGCCGCGGCAGGTGTTCAACAGCACTGCGCCGGGCTTCATCCGCTTCAGGAACGCCGCATCAGCCATGTGCCACGTCTTGTCCTCGCCGGTCTTCGTCAACGGCACGTGGAGCGTGATGAAGTCCGAGTTCATCAGCGCCTCCAGAGGCAGGAAACGCTTCTCGCACGGGAAGAGCCGCGCCAGCGGCGGATCGTTCTGCAGGACTTTCATGCCAAGCGCCTCGCACTTCGTGACGACCTTGCTGCCGACGTTGCCGGCACCAACAACGCCGATGGACTTGCCTTCGAGCCGGTAGCTGCCGCGTTTGGCGAGCACCAGCAGCGAGCAAACGACGTATTCGGCCACCGAGTTTGCGTTGCAGCCGGGCGCGCTGGCGAAGGCGATATCCCGCTCGCGCAGATAGACCTCGTCCACGTGGTCGGTGCCAATGGTGCAGGTGCCGACGAAGCGGACGTGGCTGCCCTCCAGCAATTCGCGGCCGACCTTGGTGATCGAGCGGATGATGAGCAGGTCGGCGTCGCGCACGGCGGCGGTGTCCATCTTGCGGCCGTGCAGGGTCACGACCTCGCCGAGCCGGCTAAACGCCTCGCGGCCAAAGGGGATGTTCTCGTCAACGATGATCTTCACGGCTTTGAGGCGGCGACGGTAACGGAAGCCGGCGCAGTTGCGCAAGCGTCTTGCTGG
>DYDC01000122.1 GCA_020718125.1 Methylacidiphilum sp.
AAGGGCTGCGCGGCTCAGACAATTCCGGCAACACGCCCTGAGATGTGCCCGCTGAAAAACTGCAAGGGAGTCAGCCGAGAGCAACCGTTGACTTTGGCGCGGCTTTTGGGAATAGTGCGACGCCTTCATGGACTCCGCTTCGCTCCAACTTGGCACGGCGTTCGTGCTGGGACTGCTCGACAGCCTGTTCGGCCACAACCGGGCGCTCATCGCGGGCTATTTCCTCGATGCGCGCCGGACCGCCAGTCACGCCCTGTGGCTGACGGTCATCCTGATCGTCACGCACACGTTCATGCTGGTCGGCTTGGTGGCGCTGGCACTGTATGCGCGGGCCGGTGCGCACAACGAGACCGTCGAGTTGGGCATCGAACTGATCTCGGCGGCGTTGATGGTCGGCTTGGGCGTGTGGATGGTTCACCGCAACTGGGGGTCGCCTGGCGACGAATGTTGCCACCTCGACCATCATCACCACCATCAGCATCAGGACGAGGCGAAAACCCATTCCCTCGGCCAGGTCTGGGTGCTGGGGGTCGCGGGCGGTTTGCTGCCTTGCGCCAACGGCTGGGCGGTGCTGTTGCAGGCGGCCAGCGCGAAGGACCTGCCGCTGGCGGGCGGCATCGTGTTGGCGTTCAGCGTCGGGCTGGGTTTGGCGGTTTTCGGCTTGAGTCTGGCTGCGCAGAAGGCGGCGGGCCACATCGCGGCGCGCGGTTGGTCGAGGCGGTTGCCCATTGCCAGCGCGGGAATTGTGCTGGTCATGGGCATCATATCGGCAGCGCAGGGCATTGGCGAACTCATGGGCCATCAACATTGAGCATGGTGTCTGCCGGATGTGTGTGGCTTGGGAGGGCAGGGCTTTTTGTTCAAGTGCGCCCAAAATTGGGGGAAATTGCGCTTTACACTGCTATCGGCGGCCTGTATAGTCGCCAGCACTTCGGCCCTTAGAGGGCCACAGAAGGACATGTGACATGTATCCGAGAAAGTTATGGACCTCAATAGGAAGTCAGAAATAACGAAAGAGTTTCGCATCCACGAACGCGACACAGGGTCTGCGGACGTGCAGATTGCGCTGTTGACCGAGCGGATCACGGAGTTGACCGATCATCTGAAGGACAACCGCAAGGACCACAGCTCCCGGCGGGGGTTGTTGATGATGGTCGGCAAGCGCCGGCGTCTGTTGGACTACCTTAGTCAGACGGACAACAGCCGCTATCAGCAGATCATCAAACGGCTCAAGCTTCGGAGGTAACCGCAAATCGTCCCTCCGTCGCGCGACCCGGCGGTTTCGGACAAACACCAACCGGTCGCACCCGCCGGCAGGCGGGGGGCGAGCCAGGAAGGTTTCAAAGAGTGCAGAGCATAGACCTCCCGCTACTGCTTTCTTTGAAGCTTTTCCAGCGCTCAGCCTGACCTGCCAGGAAAGCACTCATGCATTCATCTATTCGAGTCAAAATCGGCGCCAATGACCTCATTATCGAAACCGGCAAGCTGGCCGGTCAGGCCGATGGCGCAGTCACCATCCAGTATGGCGAAACCGTCGTGTTCGTCGCCGCCGTCGCAGCCAACAAGGGCCGGGAAGGCCAGGACTTCTTCCCGCTCACGGTGGATTACCGCGAGAAAGCCAGTGCCGTGGGCAAGTTCCCCGGCGGCTACTTCAAGCGCGAAGGCCGGCCCACCGAGAAGGAAATCCTCACCGCCCGCATGACCGACCGCCCCGTGCGGCCGCTCTTCCCGGAAGGCTATTTCTGTGAGGTGCAGTTGCAGGCGATCCTGATGTCAGCCGACGGCGAGAACGACAGCGATATGCTGGCCATCAACGGCGCCAGCGCCGCGCTGACCGTCAGCGACATCCCGTGGAACGGCCCGCTGGGCGCCGTTCGCGTCGGTCGCATCAACGGCCAGTTCGTCGCCAACCCGACCCATGCGCAGCAGGCCGAGTCGGACCTCGACCTCGTCTATGTCGGCACCGAAAAGGACGTGATGATGATCGAGGGTTCCGCGAAGGAACTCTCCGAGGCGGACATGACCGCGGCGATGGACTTCGCCCACGGTCAGGCCAGGCAGATCATCGCCGTCCAGAAGCAGCTCGCCACCCAGATCGGCGTCCAGAAACGCCAGGTCAAGCTCGTCACGGTGCCCGATGCGGTCAAGGCCAAGACCAACAGCGTGGCCGCCCCGAAGATTGTGGCGGCTCTGACCACGCCCGGCAAACAGGCGCGCAACGCAGCCATGAAAGCCGCTTTCGAGGAATTGCTCGCCGCCGTCAAGTCCGAGACTCCCGACATTGAAGACAACATCGTGAAGATGGCGTTCGAGGGCGTCCAATACGACGCCATTCGCCGGCAAATCCTCTCCCAGCAGCGACGCATGGACGGTCGCGCGCTCGACCAGTTGCGGCCGATCAGCGGCGAGGTCAGCGTCATGCCGCGTCCGCACGGCTCCGCGGTTTTTGCGCGCGGCGAGACCCAGGCAATGGTGTTCTGCACGCTCGGCTCGATCGGCGACATCCAGGATCTGGATGCCTACACGGGCGGGTCTCAGGAAAAGCGGTTCATGTATCACTACAACTTCCCGCCGTTCTCGACGGGTGAAACCGGCCGCATCGCCGGCCCCGGCCGGCGCGAGATCGGCCACGGCGCTCTGGCCGAGCGGTCTCTGGAGATGGTCCTGCCCGACAAGGAGAACTGGCCCTACACCACGCGCCTGACCAGTGAGATCATGTCCTCCAACGGCTCGACCTCGATGGCCTCCGTCTGCGGCGGCTGTCTCGCGTTGATGGACGCCGGTGTTCCGATCAAGGCGCCCGTCGCGGGCATTTCGATCGGCCTCGTCACGAAGCCGGGCAACATCTACGACGGCGTGCTGTTGACCGACATCATCGGCAGCGAGGACCATTTCGGCGACATGGACTTCAAAGTGGCCGGCACCCGCAACGGCATCACCGGCTTCCAGGTGGACCTGAAGATTCCGGGCCTCTCGCATGAGTTTGCGCGGAAGGCGTTCGAGCAGGCGAAGGTCGCGCGGTTCCAGATCCTCGATATCATGGGCCGCGTGCTGGCCGAGCCGCGCAAGGAGCTGAGCAAATACGCCCCGCGCCTTGCCACACTGCGCGTCCCTCCGGACAAGATCGGCCTGCTCATTGGTCCCGGCGGCAAGAACATCAAGAAGCTCACGGAGGAGACTGGATGTCAGATTGACATCGAGGATGACGGCACGGTATTTATCTTCTCAACCAATGCGCCAGGCATGGAACGGGCTCGCGAGATCATTGAGGGCATGACTGCCGAGATCGAAGTGGGCAAGATCTACCGTGGCAAAGTGGTGACGATCAAAGAGTTCGGCGCCTTTGTCGAGGTGCTGCCCGGCAAAGACGGCCTGTGCCACATCTCCGAGATGGCGGACTTCCGCGTGCGCCAGGTCGAGGACGTCTGCAAGATGGGCGACGAGATATGGGTGAAGTGCATCGGCGTGGATGAAAAGGGGCGTGTGAAGCTCAGCCGCAAGGCTGCGCTGGCCGAAAAAGACGCCTCGGCGGCTGGCAAATAAACACTCGATCCAATATGAAACGAGCAACGGCAGGCTCACGGACGGCAACTTCTTGGCTTCGAACCGGCGCTTGGCGGCTGCTCGCCGTCATGGTGATGCTGGCATTGGCGGCGCCGCTGCGCGCCGCGGGGCCGGATGAGGAGTTGATCAAGAAGGCTGATGAGGCGCTGGCCAAGGCCGACTACGAGACGGCGATCAAGGCCCTTACCGAACTGACCACGAAGCACACGGCGTCGTTGCACCTGAACCGCGCCAAATACAGCCTGGGATCGGCTTATTTCTTCAAGGGCGACTGCGATAACGCTGTCGCGGCGCTCAAGCCCATGACGGATCCGCGGTTTCCGGACGCTGCAATCCGCGAGGCGGCGTCCCTTTTGCTCGGCCAGGCTTATACGCGGGCGGGCGAGGCCGCGAAACAGAAGGGCGATCCCAAGAGTTCCGAGCAGAGCCTCGACGGCGCGATCAAGACTTATGCGGATTTCCTGACCGCGTTCCCAAAGAGCGAGAACCGGGCCGATGCCGTCTATGGGCGGGCCGTGGCTGAGCTTTATCGAGGTCTGCATGATCAAGCCATCGCGGACGTGGACTTCTTCCAGAAACAGTATCCAGGTCATTCGCTGGTGGTGGAGTCGCAGTTCCTGCGGGCGACGATCATCGGATCGAAGGCGGCGGCCATGATACAGGCGGGACAGAAAGATGAAGGCGAGAAGCTGCGCGCGCAGGCGCATCGGTTGTTTCACCAACTGCTGAGCGGCCGGCTTGACATTGCCGTGGCCAACCAGGCGGCTTTCAGCGCGGCGGAGCTGTGGCTCGAGGCGAAACGTTACGAAGACTCGGTCTATTACTATCGTCAGGTGCTGCCAAAGGCTGACATCGTGGCCGCCCAACAATTGAAGGTAGGACAGATGGAGGAGGCCTACCGCAAACTGGTGGCATCCCCGGCGATCCTGCAAGCAGGCGGCGCGAACGCGCCGGCCGCGCGGCGCTCCTATGACCGCTTGCAGCAGGAGCGCGCGAAATTCGACCAGTTCAAGAACGGGGCGGACTTTTTCATTGCGGCTGCCTTGCGCATAGCGGTCTGTTACATGGCAGAGGATAAATGGGACGAGGGCCAGATCATGTGCCGCCACTTGTTGCGGAACCTGGAGGGCGACGCCTTCAAGCTGGAGAGAAAGTCGGCCCTCGACATCATGTTCCGCGTGCAAGTCGGCCGGCAGGACCCCGATGCGGGGCTGAAATACTATGATGACTTTCAAGCGGAGTTTCCCAAAGACCCCGTGGCACAGGAGTTTGGCCTGTATCTGGCCAAGGTCTTCTGGATGAAAAGGCGCCATGATGAAGCCCTGAAGATGATTGACCGGCTTGCCGCGGAATACCCAACCGGCGCCTCCACGGAGGAGGCGGTGGTCACTAAAGCCTCCATCTATCTGGACCGGAGCGACGCGCAGTCGGCGTTGACCCACATCCAGGCCTACCTGAAGCAATATCCCGCGGGCAAAGGCAAGTTTGTGCCGGAAACAGAATACCGCATGGCGCAGGTCAATCAGATGCTGGGCAACATGGAGGCTGCCTTGAAGGGTTATCGTGACGTGCGCGTGAAATACAGCAGCGAGTCGTTTGTCGAAGACGCCAATCTCCAGGTGGGCATGACGCTCGTCAGCTTGGGCAACAACAGCGCGGGCACCAATTCCGTCGGCTGTTTCAAGGAAGCCATTGGCGAACTCGACCAGTTCCAGCAGCGATACGCCACCTCCACCATGTTGCCGTCCGCGCTGCTGGCCTTGGGTGACGCAAACGTCGGCTTGCTGAAGATTGCCATGACCGCCGGCAACACCAATGCCGTTGCCGAGCATCTCCGGAGCGTTGTTGCTGCCAACAAAGACATCTTGAAACGCTGGCCGGATGACAAGGAAAACGGCTCCCAAGCCCAATACCGCATTGGCATCGCCTGCTTCTGGGCGAAGCAATACGACAAGATGGCGGCAGCCTTCGAGGAGCTTTCCAAGAAATTCAAAGACTCCCCGCTCCAGGCGGATGCGCACTTCTGGATGGGCTACAACTTCGGCCTGCAAAAAGACCACGCGAAGGCGGCTGACGAGTTTGCCATCGTCGCCCGTGATTTTCCAAAATCGGCGGTCGCGCCCGATTCCGCCCTGCGTATCGGGCAGAGTTATGTCTCCGCTGCAATGACCCTCGGCCGGTCCCCGGCGGTGTTGGCCCCGGAGCGGCGCAAGCAGTGGGACGAGTTGATCGGCAAGGCCATGCCAGCCTTTGAGCGGACTATGGCCGAATACCCGCAAAGCCCCGCCGCGCAGACTGCTGTGCAGGAGATCCTCAACCTGCTGACCATCAAGTTGCGCAACAAACTCATAGACTCCGCAGGCGTGGACGCCTACTTCAAGACTCTGCTCGCGGGCGCCGCCGGCAAAGACCCCGCGCTCAAAGTCAATGCGCTCTTCGCCCTCGGCAACCTGCAGTATGCCTCCGGCGAATCCAAACTCGCCCTTGCCACATTTGACGGCGCCATCGCGCTGGGCGCCACGGTCGAATTGCCGCCGCAGAACTACGAGGCCTACGGACGCGCTCTCCAGGACAACGCCCGCTACGACGACGCCATCGAGCAATTCCAGAAGATGGCGGCGGTCGCGAAGCCGGCTGAGGAATGGCCTTCTTGGGCCGATGCGATCTATCGCATCGGCGAGGCGTGCTTCCGCAAACGTGACTTCGCGGGCGCACGCAGGCACTTCCAGCAGTTCAGCGGCCTTGCGGACGATGTGCGAGGCGGCAAGAAGAAGGCCGCTGCTCTGACCATCGAGGAGCGCGCCTTGTATAACTCGAAGTCCATGCCCGATGCCGAACTGGGCATGGCCAACATCCTCTTCGAGGAGAAGAAATACGACGAGGCCATCAAGCGGTTTGAGGACTACATCGGCAAGACCCGTGGCGCCAACCGTGCCCGCGCCAGGGCCGTCATCGGCCTCGGCAAGAGCCTCCTCTTCCGGGGACGGGGGCCGGCGGACTTCGAGTCAGCCGAGAAAAACTTCTCGAAGGCGGCGGACTTTTACACCGCCTTTGACGATGTCGTTGCCGAATCGGTGTTCCTTGCGGGCCAGGCACTGGAGAAGCTTGGCCGGCCGGACGACGCGCGGAAGAACTACGACGACATCATCAAGCGTTTCCCCTCTGACCTGAATACCGCCAAGGCCAAGGAAGCGCTCGCCAAACTCCCGCCGCCCGCGCCTCCCAAGCCTGACGGCAAGTGAGCCGCACACCTCCCATCAGCGGGCTTATCGCGGCCTTGGGCCGTGCTTATCCCGATGCGCATTGCGAGTTGGACTTTTCCAACCCCTTGGAACTCCTCATCGCCACGATCCTCTCGGCGCAATGCACCGACAAACGCGTGAACATGGTGACGCCGGCGTTGTTCGCGCGATGCAAGGCTGCCCGTGACTACGCCCGCCTGTCGCAGTCCTCGCTGGAGGCCATGATCCGCAGCGCCGGCTTCTATCGCAACAAGGCTGCCGCCATCCGGGCCGCATGCCGCGACATTGCGGAGAAACACGGCGGGCGCGTGCCGGAAACGATGGACGCATTGACGGCGCTTCACGGAGTGGGACGCAAGACCGCCAACGTCATTCTCGGCAACGCGTTTGGGAGGAACGACGGTGTTGTTGTGGACACGCACGTGTCGCGGCTCTCGCGGCGGCTGGGGCTGACGAAGCAGAAAACGCCTGAGAAGATCGAGACTGACCTGATGACGCTTGTTCCGCGCGGGCAGTGGGCGATGTTTTCACACTGGCTGATCTGGCACGGCCGGCGGCGATGCTATGCGCGCGGCCCTGATTGCGAGCATTGTGAACTGGCGAAGCTCTGTCCGAAAATCGGGATGCCCACACGAAGCGGGGGAGCTGTGTAAGCGGTCCGGCGTTGGCCGGGATACGCCGGGCGTGCTTCTTGCGGCACGATGTATGAATTCATCTCTCGTTGCATTCCTGGTGGGCGTGGAGGTTGCCGTCATCGGATTCGTTCTCTATGCCGGTGTGGCCCGGTCGTAGTTGAACATTGGCGGTGGTTTCCTCGCTGGGGACGCGAGAGCATCCTCGGTGAGAATGAAAACCGA
>DYDC01000123.1 GCA_020718125.1 Methylacidiphilum sp.
CCGGAGGCGCGATAGACAGACGCACGCTTGAGGAGGTAGGGTTCGCGATAGAAAGGCCGTTCGCCAAGCAGCGCCGGAGGCGCGATAGACAGTAGCCCACGGCGTGAGCCGTGGGGATGAATCATCCGGATACAACAAGCCCCGGCAGGGGCGGCACAAAACGCGCCGGCGACCAGTCAATTCTTCCGCCCCTCCCGGGGCTGTCGCGCGCGTTTATGAGTTCCACGGCTCACGCCGTGGGCTATCATCTTCCGCCGCTCCGCGGCTCAGACGATTCCGCCAACACGCTCTTCTGTTTTGAATCGCCGGCCCGTTCCGCCTCGCGCAACGCCAGGTTCCGCACCAGCGCCGTCAACTGCTGCTCCACGTCGCGGATGCGGATGTAGAGGCGGAAGATGAAATAACACAGCGCGGCGACGGTCAGATACATCACCGCATCCGAACCGCGGTTCACGCCGAGCCACGTGGCCACGTGGCCGCTCAATGCGGGCCACAGGACAGCCGCCGACGCGCCGATCCAAAGCGCGCAGAGCATGACCAGTTCGCGGGCCGTGATGTGGCCGTCGCGGAAGCGCAAC
This sequence comes from Methylacidiphilum sp., assembly GCA_020718125.1. GTDB lineage: Bacteria > Verrucomicrobiota > Verrucomicrobiia > CAIQCK01 > CAIQCK01 > JACRKA01. Next base: position 579 of record DYDC01000123.1, read on the forward strand.
ACCACCCGCGAGAGCGCGAACATGAAGAAGAGAACGAGCAGCGCTTTGATGATCATGGCTTCATCTCCTCGAAGTTCATCGTCGCAGCTTGTGCATCAGGAAGTCTATCGCGATCCGGATGCTCGCCAGCGAACTCTGGCCTTTCCCCATCGAATAGCCACTGTAGCGAATCTTCACCGGCACCTCGCGGAACTTCACCCGCCGCCGCGCCAGTTCGTCCAGAATCTCGGAGGCGTGGGCCATCTGGTCCTGGTGAATCTCGATCAGTTCCGCCACGTGCCGCGAAAAGGCGCGCAGCCCGTTGTGCGTGTCGCTGATCTTGATGCCGGAGACCAGCCGCGTGAACCAGACGCCGCCCCGCAACACCACGCGGCGCACCCACGGCATGTCCACCGTCTGCCCCAGGAACCTCGACCCCAGCGCCACCTCGCACTCGCCTCGCGCCACCGGCCCCACCAACGCCGCCAGATCGGCCGGATCATGCTGCCCGTCGCTGTCGAAAGTCACTATCACCCGCGCCCCTTGCGCCAGCGCGTAATCCATACCCGTGCGCAGCGCGGCGCCCTGGCCGCGGTTGATGAGATGCCTGAGCACCGTGGCGCCGGCGGCGCGCGCCTCCGCGGCGGTCGCGTCGTGCGAACCGTCGTCCACCACCACGACGTTCCGCGCACAGGCCAGCAGGCCCGCGACCACCCCGCGAATCACGCTCGCCTCGTTATAGGCGGGAACGACGACGAAAATGTCCGCTGCGAGAGGTTGAGTAGGCGCTGAAGACATCGCGGCCACTCTAGGTTCAAGGCCAGCCCAGTCAAGCGCGGAGTGCGCCGCCTCAGACGAACAACACGCCGATGCCGCAGGAGCCTTGGTCGGCGTTCTCGATGAACTCCTGATGACGGCGGCCTTGCTTGATCTCGTTCCAGAAACGGTCCACGTGGCAATCGAGTTCCGCGACGTGCTTGCAGACATCATGGAACGCGATGACGCCGCCGGGCGCGACCAGCGGGGCGTAAAGTTCATAGTCCTTCTTCACGCCCTCGTAGCTGTGGTCGCCGTCGAGGAAAAGAAAATCAACCTGTTTGGCGGACAATAGAGCCTCGACCTCGCGCACGGTGTCTGGATCGTGCGAATCGCGCCGCAGCAGGTGCAGCCGCTGGCCGGGCGCGGCGAAGGACTGGTAGAGCGGCGTCTTCCACGCCGGATAGCCGCCGCCGTGAATGCCCGCCGGCAGGTCCACGCTCACGATGGTGGCCTCCGGCGCGGCCAGGGCGCACCAGATGAACAGCGTGCCGCCCGTGGCCGTGCCCACCTCGACCACGGTCTTTGGCTTCCGGTCGCAGACGAGCGTGGCGAGTTGGAGAATCTCGGACCGCGCCTGCTGGGGGCGGATCAGGCCGCCACAGACGCTCGCGCTGAAGTCCACCACGGCCGCTGGCTCGGGACGCAGCCCACGGCGCTCGGCGGCGAAGCGGCGCGCGTCCCGCATCTGGCGCAGGTAGAGGAAAAACTTTTTGACCAGAGACACCACGCCCTCCTGCCGGACAATGCGCCAGGCCGTTGCCAATTCGTAGTTTCGTTTCATCAGCGTCGTGTTTCCTTCACCGAATACGAAGCCGGCTGTAGCGGCGGTCTCTGACCGCCGGCCGTTCATTCCGTGCCGGATTTCGGCGGTCAGAGACCGCCGCTACAGCATCCGTCATGGTTTGGAACTGGTTCAAATGCTCTCGCGGAAAAACTCGCGGGTCCGGATGCCCGTGATCCAGCAATAGGCATGGAAAAGTCTGTTCATGACCCGGACCATGCCCCGCGAGATCGGGCCTGTGCCCAGATCGGGTTCGTTGAACTTGCAGCTCATCAGCCGGATGATGTCGCGATCGGGAACCTTGCGCTGGGCCTGGATGGCCCGTCGTTTGGCCGCGACAAGCTTGAGATTGCCCAGAATCCACCCGACGGCCTTGAGCACAGCGAGGAAGCGCGGCGGCTCGTAAACGACGCGCGCGAGCTGTGTCAGGCACAACAACGGTCCGACACGCAGGAGGTTGGTCCAGTGATAGAAGAGCAGGAAGTTGAGCATCATGTTCTTCGCGCCGTGGAAACAGACCAGGTCGCGGATCGCCTTGTTCTGGCTCCTGACGCTCGATCCATGATGCAGAATGCGGGCCGTGGTGCATAACAGGAAGCCCCTTCCCCGCAGCCGGATTCGCCATCCCAGGCAAGCATCCTCGGCATAGGCGAAATACACGTCATCGAATGGCTCGCCGAGTTCCTCCTTGCTGTAGATCAGCGACGCCACGCCCGCATAGAAGACATTCTTCAACGGGGAATGTTCCTCCTGCTCCGTCTGCCGCACGATGATGGTCTCGCCGCAGAGGCTCATCGTCGGCTTGAGCATGTCCTTGTTCACGAAATCGAGGAGAATGTGCTCCGCGCCGATGTTGAGCACCAAGCCGCCGACGGCGGCCACAGTCCCGCAATTGGCCTCATACGTTTCCTTCAGCGTTTGCAGCCAGCCCGGCAGCGCTTCCGTGTCGTTGTTGAGCATCACGATCAGCCGTCCCCGGGCGTGCCGCACACCGAGGTTGTTGCCTCCGGAACAACCCGTGTTGACCGGGTGGGCAATCACCCTCAGCTTGCCGCTCGCGATGGCGGCCGGAAACGTCTGCTCCAGCAACTGCAACGAGTCATCCGCCGAAGCGTTGTCCACCATGACGATCTCGAAGTCCTGGAACTCCTGCGCAAGCAGCGAATTCACACACCGCTCCAGGAACCTCCGGCCGTTGAAATTCGCAACGACAATCGAGATCAACGGGTTGTTCATCGTGTCATCGCCCAAGGTGGAAGACTCCCGTGCGCGCCGGTCAGGCGGGCGCGACCGACGACAGGAAGGCAGGTTTGAGTTGCTGGGGCTTGATGGCCATCGCGGCCATTCTTCGGGGCGGCGTCCGGCGCGTCAAGAGCGGATTTGCCTTCCACGGCTTGGGCGGACTGCATCCGGGGCCATGCCCGCGCGGAGCCTTTACAAGCCCGTGACAATGGGCCATAAAAATCCGGCGCGAAGTGCCCGATGAGGGCGCCACACAGACAATGCGACCGGGAAAACTCCAAGCTTGGACACGACTGCTGGACGACCCCGCCTCCGCCCGGCGGCTGGCTTGGACCATCTTCCTCACGGGCCTGTTCTTGCGGGTTGCCACCATCCTTGCGGTCCACGACTGGACCCGCCCGCGAACATGGGAATTCGGCGAGATCGTGAACAACCTGCTTGCCGGCAAAGGCTACAGCTACGAAGGATGGTATCTCCCGCTCCGCGAGACGGCCTGCTACGCCCCGCTCTATGTGTTTCTGAGTTACTTCGTCCGGCTGGCCTGCGGCGCTGCGGGCTTCGCCGTCATCCAGTGCATCCAAGCCGCCGCCGGCGCGCTGGGGGCGCTGCTGCTCTTTTTCCTCGGTCGGCGGGTCTTTGACCAGCGCACGGGTCTCTGGGCCGGCCTTGTGCTGGCGGCCAACCCGATTCACGCCTACATGGTCACACAGATGCTCCCCATCATCTTGATCGAGACCGGGCTGATTGCAGCGGTGTTGGCGTGCCAGATTCTCACGGAGACCCGCGCTGTCCGCTGGGCGGTCATTCTGGGCGCGATCCTCGGGCTGGCGCTGTTGACGGAACCAGCCATCCTCTGCTTCGTGCCGGTCGCCATCGCGTGGCCGCTGCTGACCCGGCTGCGAGATTGGAAACGCGGCCTTGTCCTCGCCGCCACTGTCGCCGCGGCCACCACCGTTGTCATCTCGCCCTGGACCATCCGCAATTACATGCTCTTCCAGCGCATCATCCCCATCCGCGACGCGAGCGGCTGCATCCTGTGGCTCGGCAACCATCCCGGCGCCACCGGCACCCTGACCTGCCTCAACGCCCAAGGCGAACTGGTCGCGCCGGGAGAGCCGTTACCACCGGATGTCGCGCAAAAGCTCCACACAATGCGCGAGCCGGAGGCTTACGAGGAACTGGGCCGCATCGCATGGGAGTATATCCGGGCGCATCCCGGCGAGACGCTGCTGCTCGACCTGAAAAAAGCCTTCTACTTCTGGTGGTTCCCATTCTGGATCAACTGCCCGACCTGCGCGAAGGGCAACTTCTTCACCACGTTCCACCATCTCGAAAACGTGCCGTGGGCCTTCGTGCTCATCACGGCCTTCGTTGGCGCGATCCTCGCCCGCTCGCAATGGCGTCGCTGGCTGCTGCTGGTGATGCCGATGCTCCTCTACACCATGACCTACGCGGCGTTGCAGATCGGGAACAATTGCCGTTACCGGCTGTCCATCGAGTGCCTCGTGATGGTCTTCTCCGGCGTGACGCTGGCGTGGCTGACGCAACTGTGGGAAGCGCGCCAACCGGCTAGACCTTGAACTCCTCCGCGAACATCAGTTCGTTCGCGAGCTTGTAGCTCTCGAACGTGCCCGCATCCGTCCACCAGCCCTTGAGCACGTCGTAGGTGAGCTGGCCCTTGCGGATGTAGGCGTTGTTGACGTCGGTGATCTCCAGTTCGCCGCGGCCGCTGGGCTTGAGCGTCTTGACGGCTTCGAACACCGAGCTGTCATACATGTAGATACCCGTGACGGCCATGTTGCTCTTCGGCTTCTTCGGCTTCTCCTCGATGCCAATCACCCTGCCGGATTTCAGTTCCGCCACGCCGTAACGCTGCGGGTCGCGCGCCTCTTTCAACAGGATTTTCGCGCCCGTCTTCTGCTTCTTGAAACTGGCGACATACGGGCTGATGTCGTCCTGGAAGATGTTGTCGCCCAAGATGACCATCACGTGGCCGTCATGGACGAAGTTCCGCGCCAGCCCCACCGCCTGCGCGATGCCGCCCGCCTCGTCCTGAACGCGGTAGGTGAACTCGCAGCCGTAGGCGCGTCCGCTGCCGAGCAGCCCGACCACCGCGTCCATGTGCTCGACACCGGTGACGATCATGATCTCGTGAATGCCCGCCTGTTTCAGCTTCTCGATGGGATGCACGATCATCGGCTTGCGCCCCACCGGCAGCAGATGCTTGTTCGTCACCTTCGTCAACGGAAACAGCCGCGACCCCGTTCCACCGGCCAGAATCAGTCCTTTCATAATCGTCCTCGTCTAACCTTGCTTCGCGACGCTTGAATACTGCTCCGCGTAGTATTTGCGGTATTCGCCCGACTTGATCCGCTCCCACCAAGGGCGGTTCGCCTGATACCACGCAATCGTCTCGCCCAGCCCCGCCTCAAACGTGTAGCGCGGCTGCCAGCCCAACTCACGGGCGATCTTCGTCTGGTCAATCGCGTAACGCCGGTCGTGCCCCGGCCGGTCCGCCACATACTTGATCAAGCTCTCCGGCTTGCCAAGATGCTTCAGCAGCAACTTCACCAAATCGAGATTCTCCCACTCATTGTTGCCGCCGATGTTATACACCTCGCCCGCCTTGCCGCGCTCCAGCGCCGCCGCGATCGCATCGCAATGGTCCCACACGTGCAGCCAGTCCCGCACCTGCTTGCCGTCGCCATACACCGGCAGCGGCTTGTCCTCCAGCGCATTGGAGATCATCAGCGGGATCAGCTTCTCCGGGAATTGGTAAGGCCCGTAGTTGTTCGAGCAGCGCGTGATGACCACGTCCTGCTTGAACGTGTGGCACGCCGCGCGGCAAAGCAGGTCCGCGGCGGCCTTGCTCGCCGCGTAGGGTGAGTTCGGCGCCAGCGGCGTCTGCTCGGTAAACTTCCCCGTCGCCCCCAGCGCGCCATAGACCTCGTCGGTCGAGACCTGCAGGAACCGACGCACGCCATACTCCCGCGCCAGGCTCAACATCACCTGCGCCCCGACCGAGTTGGTCTGCACGAACCGCTCCGGCTCCTTGATCGAGCGGTCCACGTGGCTCTCCGCCGCGAAATTGATCACCGCCTCCGGCCGCTCCGCCTCCATCACCTGCTTTACCGCCGCCTTGTCCACGATGTCACCGCGCACGAACCGGTAACGCCCGCCCTCCGCGACGCCCGCGAGGTTCTCCAGATTGCCCGCGTAGGTCAGGAGGTCGTAGTTGACGACACGCCACGCCGGTCGCGACTCCAGCGCGAACCGCACGAAGTTGCTGCCGATGAACCCACACCCGCCTGTGACAAGGACCTTCACGGGGCGCGCACCGTAGCAGAAAGACCGCTATCGGCAAAGAGCTTTTTCCCATCAGGACAACATCCCCGCCAAGGCCCCTTGGACTGTTGTGACTGCCAGCGATTCCATCGGACCGCCCGCCTCCAACACGCGCGCGTTCGGCCCGCGCGGCGCCCAGATGGCCGGCGAAGTGGGACCGAACAGGGCCAGCGTGGGCACGCCGACGGCCGCCGCGAGATGCGTCACGCCGCTGTCGTGGCCCGCGAAAAGCGCACAACATTCCAGCACCGCCGCGAGCCGTGGCAACGGCAGATTGCTTGCGACGGGCAAGTCCAGCGGCTCCAGCGCGCGCCGCGCCTCGTCGTCGGCTTCGCCGAGCACCAGCAGCACGTCACGCTTCAACTCGCCGCGCAGCCAGCGGATGACGGCGGCCCAGCGGTCGGCAGGCCAGACCTTGCCCCGGCCGCCGCTGCCGGGATGAACGGCGACTAATCGTGAAGCGTAGGGCGTGGCGCGTGAAGCGCTGCGGAGGAACTCTTCGGCAAATGCGCGGTCGTCGGCCGACGGGAAGATGCGCGGCACGGGGTTGGCCACTGTGATGCCGAGCGCGGCGAGCGGGCGGGTGAAGTGGAAGGCGGCGTGTTCACTCCCAGGCTTGGCAGAACCGCGGACAAGCTGCCGCACCCCACACCGGCGGAGGTTGGCGCTGAAGATGTCGTCGGGGTCGTAGAGATAGGAAACGATGAGATCAAAGCTGGCGAAGTAGTCGCCGAGGGTGTCGTTGAGGTCGCCATCCCCCGCAAAGAAGCCGGCCATCGCCGCCGCGTCAATCGAACGCGCCGCGTCGGCGTAGTGGCGGCGATCAGCAAGGGCGAGGATGCGCGGGTAACCGAGGATTTCGATGCGCGCCTGCGGCCAGCGTTCGCGCAGCGCGCCGATGGCCGGCAACGTCAGGATGAAATCGCCAATCGCCCCGCCGCGGATGACAAGAATACGCATCAGTAGCCGCGCCAC
>DYDC01000124.1 GCA_020718125.1 Methylacidiphilum sp.
GCCGCGCCTGCACCCGCGGGCGGCGCTCCTGCGCCTGGTCCGGCGATCCCTGGCGCGGCTCCTGCGGCGATCCCTGGCGCTCCCGGCGCTCCAGAACCCGCACCCGTTCCCGGTGTGGCCCCGGTGCCTGCTGCTGGTGGTGGCGGTGCGCCTGTTATCACGCTCAGTCTGAAAAAAGTCCCCCTTCGCGATGCCTTGCGATATGTGACCGATATCGCGGGGTTGAAGCTCCGCGTTGAAGAACGGGCCGTTCTTATCGTGCCGGCCAGCTATGTCCCACCGGGCGCGATGGAGACACGCAACTACAAGATCCAAGCTGGTGTATTTACAACCATCCTGACCGGCGGCGCTGGTGGCGGGGCGGCCCCGGCTGCTGCGCCTGGACCCGCGCCGGCTCCCGCGCCTGCGGCGGCCCCGATGGGCGGCGGCGGTGGGCCTTCCGGCGAGGAAGTGAAGAAGTTCTTCACAGATGCGGGTGTGCCGTTCCCCTCAGGTTCCTCGGTCACTTATCAGGAACGCATCAATACTTTGTTTGTCACAAACACACCGGAGAACCTTGAGACGTTCGAGCTGGTTCTAGCCAGCCTCAACATCGTTCCGAGCCAGGTTGTCATCGAGGCCAAATTCGTCGAAATCCGGCAGAGCGACCTGCGCGAACTGGGCTTCGACTGGATCCTGGGCGACTGGAACTTTGGCCACGTGAACAGTGCTGGCAAGAACTTCAATCTTGAGGGGGGTGGCAACCGGGCGTTTGCGGGATACCCAACCTCTTCCAACCCCGGCGGCAACGTGCCGTTTTATCAACCAGGCGACCTTGTGCAGGACTCGGATCGGTTGCGAGGGCTGCGTTACGCCAGCACTGGTGGCACCTTGAGCGGCAACGCGCTTGACAACCTGCTCACCGGCAGGGGCGTCCAACAGAATGTTGTGGCGGATTCGGTGGCAACAATCAGCGGCTTGCTTACCAATCCGCAATTCCAGCTCGTCATTCGCGCCCTGGCCCAGCGGCAGAACGTGGACCTGCTCTGCGCACCGAAGGTCACCACCATCAGCGGCCAGCAAGCCAAGATGGAAGTCACCCGCGAGTTCTTCTATCCAACCGAGTTCGAGCCGCCGCGCGCCGGTGCCGGCCTCCTCCCCGGTGGCGTCATAGCCGTCACCCCGCCCACTCCCGGTGGTTTCCAAATGCGTCCCCTTGGGGTCTTGCTCAACGTCACCCCGCAGGTGGGCCCGGATGGCTATACCATCAACCTCACCCTGATTCCTGAAGTCAGCGATTTCGAAGGGTTCATTGATTACGGCAGCCGATCGGGATTGGGTGACGCCGCGGCTCAGAACCAGGGAGCGGGGGCGCAGGTTTACTTGTCCTTTCCATATCCCCAGCCGATCTTCACCACCCGGCGCGTCACCACCAGCGTCATCATCTGGGACGGCCAGACCGTTGTCATCGGCGGCCTCATCCGCGAGGACGCGATGAAGATCAAGGACAAGATCCCGTTCCTCGGCGACATTCCGATGGTCGGCAAGCTCTTCCGCAGCGAACTGGAAAACAACGTCAAGCGCAATCTCCTGGTCTTCGTCACCGCCAAATTGATCAACCCGGCGGGCGAACCGATTCACAAGACGGCTGCTGCCGCCCCGGCGGGCGCGGCGCCGGCCAATCCCTGAACGGGCCTGACGGCCCGGACGTTTTCTCCCGAAGCACCCCTGCCCGGCCCGTCCGGGCATGGACACCGGCCTTGCACATGTCCGACAAAACACTGCTCATCGTGGATGGACACGGCTTCGCCTACCGGGCGTTCTTTGCCATTCCCCGGCTCACCAACCCGCGTGGTGAGCCGACCAACGCCATCTTCGGGTTCCTGAAGATGCTGCGCAAACTCGCCGACCAGTTCCAGCCGACCCACTGGGTCGTCACCTGGGATGCCGGTTTGCCCGGGGAACGCCTCAAATTGCTGGACACTTACAAGGCGCGGCGCAAACCGATGCCCGACGACTTGCGCGCGCAACTGCCCGGCATCCGGGAGTTGCTCGATGCGTCGCGCCTCGTCTCCCTCGAACAACCCGGCCACGAGGCTGACGACATCATCGCCTCGCTCTGCGCACAGGCCGGCGGCGCGCGCGTGCTCATTGCCAGCGCCGACAAGGATCTGATGCAGCTCGTCAACGACCGCGTCACCATCGTCCGCCAGACGCCGAAGGGCGACATTCTCATGGACCGCGAGGGCGTGGTGGCACGCTACGGCGTGCCGCCGGAGCGGATGCTCGACCTGCTCTGCCTCACCGGTGACAACTCCGACAATATCCCCGGCATTCCGGGCGTCGGCGAGAAGACCGCCGCCGGATTGCTCCAGGCGTTTGGCAGCGCCGACGCCGTGCTGCAACGGAGCGCCGAGATCAAGAACCCGCGCCTGCGCGCCGCCATTGAGAACGCCGCCGCGCAACTCGCCTTGAACCGCACGCTGATGACGCTGAACGCCGCGTTGCCCGTGGCGGTGGATTGGGACCGCTTTCGTCGCGTTGAAGGAGACCCGGACCGGCTGGCCGCGCTCTTTGAAAAGTCCGGGTTCAAGTCGTTGCTCGAAGAGATACGCCGGCGGGCGCAGCCGCCGCCGCAGGGCGAATTGTTCCTGGGCTGAGTCGGAGTTGAACTCAAGTCGCGGCTTGACACTGCAAGGTTGCACACTAAACTCGCGCGTCCGTTGGGACATCACAAACTTGCCGGGGCGGATATACCCGTAAGATTCGGCGACAGATAAATCCCCTCTTTCCGGGCGGCTCGCGCCGCTCATGAAGATCGGCGCCACACATGGAGCAGTTCATCCAAGTCGGCCTGACCGGCGGCATTGCCGCCGGAAAAACGACCGTGGCTGCCATGTTTGCGCGGCGCGGCACCGCGATCATTGACACGGACGAACTGGCGCATCGCGCGATCGAAGCCGGCGGCCCGGCCTGCGACGCGGCGATCGAGGCCTTTGGCCGCGGCATCGTGGACGCCGGCGGCGCGATCAACCGCGCGCGGCTTGGCGAAATCGTCTTCGCCGACGACGCGCAGCGGCAACGGCTCAATGCCATCGTGCATCCGGCCGTGCGCGCCGCGTGGACAGCCGGGGTTGAAGGTCTCCGCCAGCGTGGCTGGCGGGGGATTGCGATGATTGTCGTGCCGCTGCTCTATGAAGTCGGTTTGGAAAAGCAGGTGAACGCCGTCGTCACCGTGGCGTGCAGCGGGACGACCCAGCGGCAGCGGCTGCGCGAACGCGGCCTGACCGACACGCAGGCCGGCGCGCGCATCCGTGCCCAGTGGCCTGTCGCCGTGAAGATGGAAAAAGCGGATTTTGTGATTTGGAACGAGAGCGCGATGTCCGTGCTCGAACAGCAAGCCGCCCGCGTCTGGGACCGTCTCAGCGCACTGGCGGCCGGCAGCAAACCAATTTAACAAGAAAAGGAGTCCGTCATGCCAAGAGCGCCCAAAAAACAACGGACGGCCGCAGTGGCCATGCCCGAAACCTCGGTCATCAAGAAAAGCGCGCCCGCGCAGCAGGCGATCCAGTCCGCCGCCGCCGAGGAGCGCGTCCGCAAGGGTATCACCGAAGGCGCCAACGTCGCGCTGGCCGACCTCCAGCGTATGGCCGTGCCCGCCCTCAACAAGCTCGCCCGCGAACTGAACATCGAGGGTGTCGGCGTGCTCAAGCGCCATGAGGTCATCTTCAAGATCCTCGAAGCCAGCGCCATCGCCAAACCCAACATCATCATGATCGGCGATGGCGTGCTCGAAATCCTGCCCGACGGCTTCGGGTTCCTGAGGTCGCCCAGCTACAACTACCTGCCCTGCCCGGAGGACATTTACGTCTCGCCGTCACAGATCCGGCGATTCGACCTCAACACCGGCGATGTCGTTGGCGGCCAGATCCGGCCCCCGAAGGAGAAGGAGAAATTCTTCGCCCTCCTCAAACTCGAATCGGTCGGTGGCGAGGACCCGGAGAAGGCGAAGGACAAGATCCTCTTCGACAACCTCACGCCGCTGTTCCCGACCCGGCGCATCCAGTTGGAGGTGCCCGCCCCGGCCGACGACGTCTCCATGCGCGCCATGGACCTGCTCACCCCGCTCGGGTTCGGCCAGCGCGGCCTCATCGTCGCCCCGCCGCGCACCGGCAAGACCGTGCTCTTGCAGAAGATCGCCAACTCCATCGCCACCAACCATCCCGATGCGTTCCTCATCGTGCTGCTCATTGACGAGCGCCCCGAGGAGGTCACCGACATGGAACGCACCGTCCGCGGCGAGGTCGTCAGCTCCTGCTTCGACGAGCCGCCCGAGCGCCACGCCCAGGTTGCCGAGATGGTCCTCGAAAAAGCCAAGCGCCTCGTCGAGCACAAGAAGGACGTTGTCGTCCTGCTCGACTCCATCACCCGCCTCGCGCGCGCCTACAACACCCTCCAGCCGCACTCCGGCAAGATCCTCTCCGGCGGCGTTGACGCCAACTCGCTTCACAAACCGAAACGGTTCTTCGGCGCCGCGCGCAACATCGAGGAAGGCGGCTCTCTCTCCATCATCGCCACCGCGCTGGTGGACACCGGCTCGCGCATGGATGAGGTCATCTTCGAGGAGTTCAAAGGCACCGGCAACATGGAGCTGTCCCTCGACCGCCACCTCGTGGACAAGCGCATCTTCCCCTCCATCAATATCGAGAAGAGCGGCACGCGCAAGGAAGAGCTGCTCTACCACCCTGAGGAGATGAACCGCATCTACATCCTCCGCAAAGCCCTCACCGGCGTCCCGCCCGTCGAGGCGATGGAACTCGTCGTCGAGCGCCTCAAGAAGACCAAGAGCAACGCCGAGTTCCTGCTCACCATGCACACCTGAGGTCGGGGCGGCATGCGCGGTCAGCGGCCGCCGACCGTCGTCATCAGGCAAAGCTTTCGGTTTTCATGCCCCCGCCAGTCCCAAACTCGCCCGGATGGCCCCGCGGATGGTTGTGCAGTCGGCGACGGCGATCTTGGCCAGATCGCGTGTGGCGGATTCGCCGGGATAGCGGCAGGCGACCGCGAACGTGCTCAGTTCAACCAACTTCGGTCGGAACGGCTCCCAAAGCGGTTCGTGGGGCAGATTGAGGTCGAGCAACTGTTCAAGGTCGTGCGTCTTGGTGAAGCGAACACCGGCCTCGACGAGGCGGGCCTTGAGGTATTTCTCGATGCACTGCTGGGCGTGGAAACAGGCGGCGTCGTAGTTCGGTTGGCGGCGGGCGCGCAGTTCGCGCCGGGCGGAGGCGAAGTCGGCCTCCGCTTTGTCAACCCACTCCTGCGTGCTCGGCTTCATAGAGGGTTTCGCCCCGTTCAAGGATTTCCTGGAGGAAACAGTCGCCTTGTGCGAGCCGCTCGCTGACGGTCTGCGGACTGCGCACGATCAGGTCCATCGGGAAACCGCCACGGATGCGCTGGCGGATGCGGGCGGCTTGAACGGCGCTGTGGCCTTCGTGGGGCATGATGACCAGCAGGTCCGCATCGGAATCCTCGGTGGGCGTGCCGCCGGCGTAGGAACCGAATAGAACGATCTTCTCTGGCCGGAAGAGCCGGGCAACTTCGCGGGCGAAAGTTTCGATTTGGGAGCGCGGGATCACCGCGGCGAACATAGCAGGTGGGCGGCTTGATTGCCCATTACTTTTTCAAATGGGCACCGCACCACCCCGATTTCATCGGTTTGAAAAATTCCGTGACGCGCGCGGCGTGCGACTGCTACGCTGCGCGCGTCATGGCTAAAATCCAACGCGCTCTTATCTCCGTCTCCGACAAGGCCGGCCTCATTGACTTCACCCGCGAACTCGCGGCGTCCGGCGTCGAGATCCTCTCCACCGGCGGCACCGCCAAGGCCCTGCGCGACGTGGGGCTGAAGGTGATGGATGTCAGCGAATACACCGGCTTCCCTGAAATGATGGACGGCCGCGTGAAGACGCTGCACCCGAAGGTCCACGGCGGGCTGCTGTTCCTGCGCGGCAACGCCGAGCACGAAGCCGCCGCCGTCAAGCACGGCATCAAGCCGATTGACCTCGTCGTGGTGAACCTCTACCCGTTCGAGAAGACCGTTGCGAAACCCGGCGTGCAGCTTCACGACGCCATCGAGAACATAGACATTGGCGGCCCCTCGATGCTCCGCAGCGCGGCCAAGAACCACGCCAGCGTCACCGTCGTCGTGGACCCCGCCGACTATGCGGCCGTGATCGAGGACATGAAAGAGCACGGCGGCGATACCTGCGCGAACTTCCGCCGCAAGCTCGCCGTGAAGGTCTATGAGACCACCTCGGCCTACGACGCCGCCATCGCCGCCTACCTGCACAAGGTCCGCTGCGAGGAGAAGGGCGAGTTCAAATGGCCCGACCGGTTCACCGTCACCGGCGCGAAGGCGCGGGATCTGCGCTACGGCGAGAACCCGCACCAGCGCGCCGCGCTCTACGGGACGTTCAAGGACAGCTTCGAGCAACTCCACGGCAAGGAACTCAGCTACAACAACATCCTCGACATCAGCGCCTCGGCGGGCTTGGTTGCCGAGTTTTCCGGTGACGCGCCGACGTGCGCCATCCTCAAGCACACCAACCCGTGCGGCGTCGGCCAGGGCGCAAACCTGCGCGAGGCGTGGGACAAGGCGTTCGAGACCGACAAACAGGCGCCATTCGGCGGCATCATCGTCGTCAACCGCCCGCTCGACCTCGACGTCGCACGGGCCATTGCGGAGATCTTCAGCGAGGTCATCATCGCGCCGGACTTCGCCGCCGACGCGCTCGCGCTGCTCCAGCAGAAGAAGAACCTCCGCCTCATGCGGATGAAGCAGAACCCGGCCGCAGTGCCGGGCGTGGATTTCCGCTCGGTTGTAGGCGGCTTGCTGGCGCAGGACCGCGACACGAAGCTGGTTGGCCGCGCTGATTGGAAGGTCGTGACGAAGCGCGCGCCGAGCGAGGCGGAAGCGAACGCGCTGCTGTTCGGCTGGCGCGTCGTCAAGCACGTGAAGTCCAATGCCATCGTCTATGCCGGCCCCGGCCGCACGCTCGGCATCGGCGCGGGCCAGATGAGCCGCGTGGACAGCTCGCGTATTGCGGTCTGGAAGGCCGGCGAGGCGAAGCTGTCGCTCAAGGGCAGCATCATCGCCAGCGACGCATTCTTTCCCTTCCCTGACGGCTTGCTCGCGGCGGCTGACGCTGGCGCGACGGCGGCGATTCAGCCCGGCGGCTCGGTGAAGGATGCCGACGTGATCAAGGCCGCCGACGAACGCGGCGTGGCGATGGTGTTCACGGGCGTCCGCCACTTCCGGCACTGAGGCTTCGCCAATCTTCCGGCCACCGAAAGCGCGCCCACCGGCTGGCAACGCAGGCACGACCTGTCACGCAGCGTCAAGTTGTGAAGTGACCGTTTTTTTGGCCAATGGCAAACTTTTCAATCTCTCCACTGGAATTAAAGGTTGACCGCGTTTCCTTTCAATCTAGCAGCCTGTCGGACTTAGGCGTAAGTCACGTGATTGCAGGCTGCCTGTTTTTGACCAGAAAAAGTGCGACCGTTGAAAACGCGCGACTTGCGAAATTTTCCGCGCCTAAGTCCGACAAACTCCTAGACTGCGCATTGTAAGTCTCTTTAATACTGATGCAACGAGGCCTCACGGGTCATTATGTGCCAGTT
>DYDC01000125.1 GCA_020718125.1 Methylacidiphilum sp.
GGCTATTCTCGACCGTCCCTTTCGGGACTTGGCGCGTGTGTCAAGTTGCGCCCGGGAACCCATGCGGGCCGCATATCCCCTTGACGCGTCGGGTGGTTGCACGTTACAAAACACGTAGCGGTATTTTGCCCGCAGGGCGAATGTGGTCGGCACGCGGGCGCTGCGGGGTGCTCCATGGCTGGCGCACAGCCGCAGGCCGTTGACGCCGACCGCACGACAGCATGTTCAATATACTCTTAGGCCTGTTCTCGAACGACATCGGGATTGATTTAGGCACTGCCAACTCATTGGTTTACGTCAAGGATCGCGGCATTGTGTTGCGCGAGCCGAGCGTGGTCGCCATCCAGGCGGGCACGAACAATGTGTTGGCGGTGGGCGAGGAGGCCAAGCGGATGCTCGGCCGCACTCCCGGCAACATTGTGGCCATCCGCCCGATGAAGGATGGCGTGATTGCCGATTTCGAGATCACGGAGAGCATGCTGCGCTACTTCATCCGCAAGGTCCACAACCGTCGTTCAATGGTGGCGCCGCGGGTGATTGTGGCTGTGCCGTCAGGGATTACAGAGGTGGAGAAGCGGGCGGTGAAAGACTCGGCGACGCACGCCGGCGCCCGCAAGGTTTACTTGATTGAAGAACCGATGGCCGCGGCGATCGGCGTTGGCCTGCCGGTGCAGGAACCGGCAGGGAACATGATCGTCGATATTGGCGGAGGCACGACCGAGGTCGCCCTGATCTCGCTGGCTGGCGTGGTGTTCAGCCGCAGCATCCGGGTGGCTGGTGATGAGCTGGATGAGGCGATCGTCCAGTATATGAAACGTGCCTATAACTTGATGGTCGGCGAACGCACATCAGAGGATATCAAGATTCGGATCGGTTCGGCGTATCCGCTGGAGCAGGAGTTGACGATGGAAGTGAAGGGGCGGGACTTGGTGGCAGGGCTGCCGAAGACCTTGACGGTGACCTCGCAAGAGGTCCGCGAAGCCATTTTGGAACCGGTTTCCCAAATCGTCGAGAGCGTCCGCATCGCGTTGGAACGTTGTCCGCCGGAACTGGCCGCGGATCTTGTGGATCGTGGCGTTGTATTGGCTGGCGGCGGCGCGTTGCTTCGCGGCATTGACACGCTTCTGGCCGAAGAAACCGGCCTGCCTGTCCACATAGCCGACGACCCGCTCAGCGCGGTGGCCGAAGGCACCGGACGCGTGCTGAACGAGCTTCACTTCCTCGAAAAGATTTCTTCCGATCATCGAACATAGCGTCGGTCCCACCGGCTGACGCGGTTTCCCGCCTGAAGATCGGTGGATCGCCCGCCTGAGAGGCGCGAGAGCCTCCTTGGTCCCGGTGTGTGCCGGGGCCCTCGAAAGACGAATGTTACAACGACGTTATCTGGCCGCGATCGGGCTGATCATCCTGAGCCTGCTGCTCTATTTTGCCGTGCCGGTCGGACCGTCGTTGAAGTTGAAGATGATTGCCACACGGGTCTTCTCGCCAGTGCTCCGGCTGGGTGCCGCCCTGCGAGCCACGTGGGACGGTGCCCGGCACGAACTCCAGTCGCGGGGAGTCATGTTGGAGGAGAACCGGCAATTGCGCGAGAAGCTCGCCCTGCAAATGCAGGAAGGGTTGCGAGCGCAGGAACTGGAGGATGAAAACCGGCGGCTGCGCGAGATGGTCGGATTCCGGCAGGCCAACCCGACGCGGCTCTGTGCGGCGCACGTCATTGGCCGCGACCCGTCGAGTTGGTGGAAGACGGTGTTCATTGACGCGGGCAGCGCGCAGGGGGTGCAGCCCAACCGCGCGGTGATCACGCCGGCTGGGCTGGTGGGCAAGACGATCTCGGTGACACACGCCAGCGCGTGCGTGTTGCTGGTCGTGGACCCGAACTGCAAGGTGTCCGCGCGCGTGGAGAGGACCCGCGACCTTGGCATCGTGGAAGGCATCTACACGGGGCTTGGCAGCGAGCCGGGTTGCCGCATCGAGTTCATCAACCGGGATGCGAAGATCGAGGCCTTCAGCGCGGTCATCACCAGCGGCCTCGGTGGCGTGTTTCCGAAGGGCATCCGCATCGGCAGCCTGGAGCGGGCGCCGGCCAGCGAGTCGGGCCTCTACAAGGGCGCGCGCCTCCGTCCATCGGCGGACCTGGAGCGGATCGAGGAAGTGTTTGTGATCCTGAACTGACATGACGATCTGGTTTCTAATCGCCGCAGCGGCCGTGGCCATGGGAATTCAATGTTCCCTCGGCCCCGTGTTCAACATTGGCGGCGCGAAGCTTGACCTGATGCCGGCGATCGTGCTCTACGCGGCGTTGACGGGTTCGTGGCGGCAGACGATGGGGGCGGCAGTGGTCGCAGCGTTCCTGCTGGATACGCCGTCGTTTGCCCGGCTCGGCCTGAGCGTGCCGCCGCTGATCATCGTGGGGCTTGTGGTGAACCACTTTCAGAAGCTGCTCTATCGCGACCACCTGATTGTGCAGTGCGGTTTTGCCGCGGCCTTCTCGCTTGCTGCTTCGATCTGGACGTGGCTCACGCTGCAACTCAGCGACGCGCCGCTGCCGATGAGCTTGGGCGTGCTGCTGAAGATCGTGGTGATTGCGGCCCTGGCTTCCGTGGTGGCGCCGTTGGTGTTCCGGGTGCTGGACCTCTTGCGCCGTTGGCGTCGTTATGGGCCTGTGAACGTGGAGACCTTTTAGATGCGACGCGTTTTCCACGAAATCTTTCGACGGGAGGAAGGCCGGCTGACGCTGCTGGCGTTCGTCATGGTGGCGGGGCTGGTGATGATCGGTTCGACGCTGTTCCGCATTCAGGTGGTGGAAACGGCGGAGTTCGGAGCCGACCAGCAGAAGCAGAGCCAGCGCGTCGTGCGCGTGCCGGCGTTGCGCGGGCGCGTCTTTGACCGGAACGGCGTCTGCCTCGCGGACAACCGTCCCACGTTCGATGCGGTTCTTTATTTTGAGGAGCTTCACGACGAGTTGCGCGACCGGATTCGCGAGGAGATCCGGCTGCGCGGCAAGAGGGTGGATGCGGAACGCCGCAACCAACTGCTGGTCCAGCTTGTTCACGAGAAGGCGGATGAGACGGGCCGGTTGTTGCGCGTCACGCCGCGTCTGAACGACCGCGCCATCCGCGTCCACAACGTGGAGCAGCGGCCGTTGCCTTTCGTGCTCATGGGTGACCTGAACGACACTCAGCATGCCGTTGCGGAAGAAAATCGTCCATTGGCGAAAGGGGTGGATATCGAACTGAACTCGGTCCGGCATTACCGCAAAGGCCCGCTCGCCGCGCATCTGCTCGGCTATGTGACCCGCGAGCGACCGGTGCTTGAGACGGACCTGGGCTTGCCGACCTACATCATGTCGGACATCCGCGGTGTCAGTGGGTTGGAGTTGAAGTTTGACGACGAACTGCGGGGCAAATCCGGCACGCGCACGATCCTCATCAATGCCGGTGGTTACCGGGAGCGCGAGTTGGGTTATCAACGGCCAACGCCGGGACATGACCTGAAGCTGTCGTTGGACGCGCGTTATCAGGAGGCGGTCGAGACGGCGCTGGGCGACCACGTGGGGGCGGCAGTGTTGCTTGACCCAAATACGGGCGACGTGCTGGCCATGGTGTCGAATCCAGGTTACGACCCGAACCGTTTCGTGGCGGGCATCCGGCAGGAGGAATACGCGGCGTTGCAGCAGAATCCGGACAAGCCGCTGGCGAACCGCGCCTGTGCCGAGCACTACGCGCCGGGTTCGACGTTCAAGTTGCTGGTGGCGCTGGCCGGGTTGGAAACGGGGAAATTGTTCCCCGGTTCGACGAGCGTTTGCACGGGCGAAACCGTGGTGGCCGGCCAGCGAAAGCGGTGCTGGATCAAGTCGAAGGGCGGCGCGCATGGCACGGTGAATCTGCGCGAGGCCATCAAGCACTCGTGCAACATCTTCTTCTACGAACACGGCGTCGCTACGGGGATACAGGCGATTGTGGCGATGGCGCGGCAGTTCCATCTTGGCGAGGCGACCGGCATCGCGTTGCCGCGTGAGGCGCGCGGCCATCTGCCGTTGGTGAAACGTGGCTGGCGGCCTGCGGACACCGCCAATGTGGCGATCGGCCAGGGTGAACTGGATACGACGGTGCTGCAGATGGCATGTGTGGCCGCCACCATCGCCAACGGCGGGCGCGTGATGGCGCCACGGTTGGTTGGCAGCATCCATCAGGCTGCAGAGGATGGAGGGTTGGGACAGGCCGTGGATGGGTTCCCGCCTTGCGAGCGAGGGCGGCTGACCGTGCGGCCGGAGAACCTGCGCGCCGTGCGGGACGGGATGCTGGCGGTGGTCAACGATCCGGACGGCACGGGCAAGAAAGCGGCCGTGCCGGGCATCAAGGTGGCGGGCAAGACGGGCACGGCGCAGGTGATGGACGCGCACAACAACATCATTGGCCACCGCGCATGGTTTGTCAGCTTTGCGCCGTTCGAGAAGCCGCGGTATGCGATGGCGATCCTGCTGGAGGACGGCGATTCGGGCGGCCAGACAGCCGCGCCGATTGCGGGGCAGGTTTACGCCGCGTTGTTTGGCGTGGATGCAAAGAAAGCGCATGCAACGGCGCGCGCGGCGGCTGCCGCGGCGAGGGCGGGGCAGAGGAGGGCGCTCTAGCAATGACCATGGCGACGGCAAAACCTCGGCGGATATGGCGACGCATCGCATGGCTGCCATTTTTGGCCATGCTGGGCTTGACGGTCATGGGCGTGTTCGCGATCTACAGTGCCACCTACCGCGGCGGGGACCAGCCGGTGGCGTCGTTTTACCGGATGCAGATGGCGTGGATTGGCGTGGGCCTGTGCGCGTTCGCGCTGGCGACGTTTGTGGATTACCGGCAGATCGGCAAGTGGACGTGGGTGCTGTATTCGCTCTGCGTCGCGCTGCTGGTGGTTGTGTTGTTGTTTGGCGTTGAGCGATATGGTTCACGGAGCTGGTTGGGCATCAAGGGGCTTGGCATTCAGCCGAGCGAGTTCGCAAAGATCGGTCTGGCGTTCGCGCTGGCCGATTACTTGAGCAATCCCGACCGCGATGTGCGGAGTTTCAAGTCGGTGCTGGTGTGTCTCGGCATGGTGGGGGGGACGGCGGTGTTGATCCTGTTGCAGCCGGACCTGGGTTCGACGCTGGTGCTGGCGCCGATGGCGGCGATGATGATGTTTGTGGCGGGTGTCCGGCTGCGGTATTTCGCGGCGGCGATCACGGCGATTGCGATTCTGGGGGCGGTGTTTTACGTGAACCTGCGCGGTTACGAGACGACGTCGGAGCAATTGCGCGCGGCGGCCAAGGATCGCGCGGCTTACGTCCAGCAACTCGACCAGCTTGGCCGGAAGTTCATCTTGAAGCCGTATCAGTGGGAGCGCGTGCTGGTGTTTTTGAACCCGGAGCGCGATCCCTACGGTTGGGGTTGGAACTTGCGGCAATCGCTGATCGCGGTCGGCTCGGGCGGTTTCTGGGGGAAAGGCTGGCTGCAGGGCACGCAGAACGTGCTGGGCTTCCTGCCGCGCCAGGTGGCGCCGAATGACTTCATTTTTTCGGTCATCGCGGAGGAGGGCGGGTTCATCTGGTGTCTGTCGGTGTTGGTGGGGTTCACGGCGCTGTTGTTGAACGGCGTCTGGACGGCCTTGACGGCGTGTGACCGGCTGGGCCGGCTGCTGGCCACGGGCATCACCGTGATGTTGTTCTGTCACATATTTGTAAACATGGGCATGACGGTCGGCGTGGTGCCGATCACCGGCTTGCCGCTGCCGTTGCTGAGCTACGGCGGCTCGTTTGTCGTAAGCACAATGGTCGCGCTGGGCATCCTGCAGAGCATCCAGGCGCGACGGAAAGCGCATTGAAACAATGTCAAACCAAGGGTCAAACACAATGAATCCAAACACACAACGAAGGACGCCCGCGGACACGCGGCATGAACAGCCGCCGCCTCCCAAGAAGGAAGGCTTCTTTGCCCGGCTGATGAAGAAGCTGGCAGGGCGCGATCACAACATGAACAAGGAACTCATCATCAACGCGGAGCCACTCGAGACTCGTGTGGCGCTGCTGGAGAATGGCCAGCTCGAGGAATTCTCCGTCGAGCGCACCTCCGAGGACCGCATCGTCGGCTCCATCTACAAGGGCCGCATCAAGAACCTCGAGAACGGCCTCAAGGCCGCGTTCGTGGACATCGGCTTGGAGAAAAACGGCTTCCTGCACTACTGGGACATCATTCCCAGCCCGCTGGACTCCAGCATCGAGACCGTCGAGCGCGACACCAAGCGCAAGGAGCCGAAACAGCGCATTACACAAAAGGACATTCCCACTGTCTATCCGCCCGGCAGCGAGATCGTCGTCCAGGTCACCAAAGGCCCCATTGGCACCAAAGGGCCGCGCCTGACCACCAGCGTCAGCCTGCCCGGCCGTTACCTCGTGCTGATGCCGTTCAGCGACCAGAGCGGCATCTCGCGCAAAATCGAGGACGGCAAGGAACGACAGCGCCTGCGCAAGATCGTCCGCGCCCTCAAGATTCCCGATGGCATGGGAGTCATCATCCGCACGGCTGGCGAGGGACAGAAGCAGCGCTATTTCGTGCGCGACCTCCATATGCTGCTGAACGCATGGCGGGATGTGGAGGAGAAGATCAAAAGCAAGCCTACGCCCTTCTGTGTTTATCAGGAGCCGGACTTGATCGAGCGCACCGTGCGCGACTTCCTGACGGAAGACGTCAACCGGATCGTCATTGACAATGAAAAACAGGCCGAGCGGGTCAAGGATATCATCGGCCAGATCAGCCGCCGGTCCCGCAACAAAGTCAGGCTGCACGCCGAGCCGGTCCACATCTTCGAGCGATCCGGCGTCGAGAAACAGATCGAGCAGGCGTTCCGCCGCCAGGTCTGGCTGAAATGCGGCGGCTATATCGTAATTGACGAAACCGAGGCGCTCGTGGCGATTGACGTCAACACCGGCCGCCACAAGCCGGGCCGCGATCAGGAGCAGACCATCCTCCAGACCAACATGGAGGCGGCCGCGGAAGTTTGCCGCCAGTTGCGGCTCCGCAACATCGGCGGGCTGGTCGTGGTGGACTTCATTGACATGAAGAACCGCAAGCACCAGCACCAGGTGTTCCAGCGGGTCAAGGAGGGCGTCCGCCGTGACCGCGCGAAGACCCACATCCTGCCGATCAGCCAGCTTGGTTTGTTGGAAATGACGCGGCAACGGCAGACGGAAAGCGTCCGCGCGTCCACCTACGAGGACTGCCCCTACTGCAAGGGCCGCGGCCTGGTCAAGAGCGCGCTCTCAATGTCCGTGGAGATCCAGCGCAAGATTGCCGAAATGTTGCGGCGGCATCGCCCGGTGCAGATTGACCCGGAGAATCCGCCGGACATCCAGCTCTGCGTTTACGTTCACCCCGACGTGCTGCAACGGCTTCGCGGCCAAGACGAACAACTGCTGATCGAGTTGGAGAAGAGGTTCTACGGGAAGCTCAGTTTCCGTGCCGATCCGAGTTTCCATCTCGAACAGTTCAAGATCGTCAACACTGTCACGAACCAGGAACTGAAGTAGCGCGGATATCGCCGGGCACATTGCCGTGGGCGCAACTTGACACCCGCGCCAAGTCCCGAAAGGGACGGTCGAGAATAGCCCGGCGTTTCAA
>DYDC01000126.1:0-3360 GCA_020718125.1 Methylacidiphilum sp.
CCCGGCTGTCGCGGTGACGGACAAAGTCGGCGGGCTGTTGCGTCTGGAAATGCCGGCCGCTTTCGACCGTGTGGACGCGCCGCGCCGCGTGGAAGTGCCGCCGGGCGGTGGTTCGACACGGACGGTCTTCCTTATTGACTGCCACGGCTACCGCCGCTGACCGGCCGCTTTCGCGCTCCCGTGGCGATGTCGGGCCGGCAGAGCGGGAGCGCGCTATGAGGGGCGTCTCAGGCGCGCAGGCGCAGGATGGCCGCCGCGGCGTCCGCGCCAATGTCGCCGTGTTCGCCGAAGGCCGCCTTGCGTTCCGCAAATCGCGCGCTGACTTTTGCCGCAGCGTCTTCGGAGGAAATGTTGCAAGCCTGCAACCGCGTCGGCATGTTGATCGAATTGAAGAAAGCCTCCGTCTTCGCGATGGCGGCTTCGGCCGAGGTTACGTTCCAGACGCGACGGCCATACTGCTCCAGCTTCGCCCGCTTCTGCGCCAGCTTGTGTTGCCAGACGCCCAACATGACGATCGCCAGCGTCTCGGCGTGGTCCAGCCCGTAAAACGCCGTCAACTCGTGGCCGATCATGTGTGTGGCCCAGTCCTGCGGCACGCCGCATCCGATGAGCGTGTTCAACGCCAGCGTCGCGCTCCACATGAAGGACGCCCGCGCCTCGTAGTTGCGCGGCTCCGCCAGCGTCATCGGCCCCACCTCGACGAGTGTATGCAGCACGGACTCCGCCAGCCGGTCCTGTAACGGCGCGTCGGCCGGGCAGGTCATATACTGCTCCATCACGTGCGCGAACGCGTCCACAACGCCGTTGCGCACCTGTTTGGCCGGCAGCGTGAAGGTCGTCTCAGGATCCAGCACGGAGAAGACCGGAAACGAGTGGTTGGAGGTGAAATGCAGCTTCTCCCGCGTTGCCCGGCGCGAAATGACGGAGTTGCCATTGGCCTCGGAGCCGGTCGCCGGCAGCGTCAACACCGTGCCGACGGGCAGCGCGGCTTTCACAACGGAGCCGTTCGTCCGCAGGATGTCCCACGGGTCTGCGCCCGTGAAACAGGCCGCCGCGGCGATGAACTTGGCCGCGTCCAGCACCGAACCGCCGCCCACGGCCAGAACGAAACCGACCCGCTCGCGCTTCACCACATCCACCGCCGTCAGGCAGGTCTCGTAGAGAGGATTGGCCTCGATGCCGCCGAACTCCACCACGCGATGCGATTTCAACGCCGCCTTCACCCGGTCATAGACGCCGTTGCGCTTGATGGAACCGCCGCCGTAGGCGAACAGCGCCGGCGCGCCCGCCGGCACGCGCGTGGCGATCTCCGAAATCATGCCGCGGCCAAAGAGAATTTCCGTCGGGTTCCTGTAAACAAAGTTCTGCATGGTTGCCGTCTCCGTTCAGATTTTGTAGGGCGTGTCGAACGCGTCGCACCAGCGGTAGGCGTGGAGCAACGCCAGCTCGCCCTCCTTGCCGCCCTTGCTCTTGCCGTGTTCCATCCCGAGCACGCCGTCAAATTTCCGCTCGTGGAGATGCTTGAAGATGCTGCGGTAGTTGATTTCGCCCGTCGTCGGCTCCTTGCGGCCTGGCGTGTCGCCGAGGTGATAGTGCGCGATGTAGTCCCACGCGGCCTTGATGTTGGGGATGAGGTCGCCCTCGGTAATCTGCTGGTGGTAGAGATCGTTGACGATCTTGCACGCAGGACTGCCCACCGCGTTGCAGATTTCCATCGCCTGCGGAATCCTCGTCAGGAACAAGCCCGGATGATCGCGCGGGTTCAGCGGTTCGAGCGTCATGATGCGCCCGGTTGGCTCCACCTCCTTCATGATCGCCTTCAGGTTCTCGATCAGGTTGGCGGTCATCTGCTCCATCGTCAGTCCCTTGACCAGTCTGCCGGGGACGACGGCGAACCACTTGCCGTTCACCCGCTTGAGTTTCTCGCAGATACCCTTGTAGTGCTTCGCGTAGTCTTCCTTCTTGTCGGTCCCGGCGACGAGGCTCTGGCCGCCGGCGGTGTGGCTGCAATACGGTCCGCCCAGTGTAATGCCAAGCTTCTCCATCTCCTTGGCCAGCTTGTCCTGCAGATCCTGCGGCTTGTTCAGGAACTCGCCGTCGAGCAGCGCGGAGAATCCCGCCTCGGCCATGAAGTTCAACTGCGCAACCGGATCCTTGCCCGCGTGCGCCTCGAACGCGCCGAACGTCGGCGCGTATTTGAGTTTGAACTTCTTCCCAGCCGTTGCGGCCAGCGCCGGCGCTCGCGCGGCGGCGGCTGCGATCAAGCCGGCTGTGGCTGCCGCACCGATGCTCAAGAAGCCCCGGCGGTCCAGCCCCGTATCGTGAATTGCATGCGCGTCATGGATGGCTTTCTTCATGCGCGCATTGTAATCAGCGCTGACAAATGTTCAAGCGCCAATCCGGCGTGCCGGCTTTCGGTCGTCTTGCTGTGCTTGCAAGGTCTGTTCATTTGTCCGCCAGTGGCAAAGTAGTCCTGCAGCCACGTCACTGTCTCAGTCGATTGACTGTGATGAGCCGGAGAATGCGCCCGCCTTTTGACTGTTGCAAACGGATTTTTTGCAGTGGCAAGAATCGTTGCGACCGCGCCCTGCGCGTGCTAATCATGCGCCGATGGCCACCACCGATTCCACCGAAACCTCCGGCCTCAGCGTCCGCGACCTGACGCGTGAATACCCGACCCGCGGCGAGCCGTTGCGCGTGCTGCGCGGCGTCTCGCTCGACCTCGCGCGCGGCGACGCGCTCGCGATCATGGGACCGTCCGGTTCGGGCAAGAGCACGCTGCTCCACATCCTCGGCACGCTCGACCGGCCCACCGGCGGCTGCGTCACCATCAACGGACGCGACCCGTTTGCGCTGCCGGAGCCGGAACTGGCCGCGTTCCGCAACCGCGAGGTCGGCTTCGTCTTCCAGGACCATTACCTGCTGCCGCAATGCTCCGTCCTCGAAAACGCCCTCATTCCCACCGTCGTCGCAACTAGAGCAGGAGCAGACCCGGAAACCCGCGCGCGGCAGTTGCTGGGGCGCGTCGGCCTCAGTGAGCGGCTCGCGCATCGTCCGGCGGAACTCTCCGGTGGCGAACGCCAGCGCGTGGCGGTGGCGCGCGCTTTGATCAACCGGCCCACGCTGCTGCTCTGCGACGAGCCGACCGGCAACCTCGACCGCAAGTCGGCGCAAGCCGTCGGCGACGTGCTGCTGGAGATCGCGCGTGCCGAGCAGGCGGTCTTGATCATCGTCACCCACAGCGGCGAGTTGGCGGCGCGGTTGCCGAAGCGGATGGAGTTGGTGGATGGAAAGCTGGAGGAGAAAGCGTGAGGAGTAATGCGTAATGCGTAAGGCGTAAGGCGGATTTCTGGTTACGCA
>DYDC01000126.1:3372-7634 GCA_020718125.1 Methylacidiphilum sp.
CATTAACCACCCCATGAACCTGACGACTCTCCTGCTCCACAGCCTCCGCCATCACGCGCGCAGCCATGCCGCCGTGGCGCTTGGCGTGGCCGTCGGCGCGGCGGTTCTGACGGGCGCGCTGCTGGTGGGCGACTCCATGCGCGGAAGCTTGCGCGACCTTGCTCTCGACCGGCTGGGCCGCGTGGACCACGCGCTCGTGTCTGGCCGGTTCTTTCGAGAGAAGCTGGCGGACGATCTCGACGCCGCGCCCGCGATCTTGTTGCGCGGCAGCGCCGCTCACGCCGACGGCGGCGCGCGCGCCGGACAGGTGAATGTGCTCGGCGTGGATGAGCGATTCTGGAAACTGGCCAACCTCCCGGAAAAAATCAGAAATCAGAAATCAGAAATCAGAAATCTTTCCGGCGATCAGGTTTTCCTCAACGAGACGCTCGCGAGCGAGCTGCGCGCGAAGGCCGGTGACGCGGTGCTGTTGCGGTTCGAGAAGCCGAGCGCGGCGCCGCGCGACTCGACGCTCGGCCGGCGCACCGACGTGGTGGCGACGCTGCGGTTGACGGTGGCGGCGGTGGTTCCGGCGCGCGGCGTTGGCCGCTTCGGTTTGCAGCCGAACCAGCAGCTTCCGCGCAACATTTTCGTGCCGCTGGCGACGCTCCAGCGCGCGCTGAAACTCGATGGCCGCGCCAACGCATTGCTGGTTGCCGAGTCTGGAATGTGGGAGCTGCCTCAGCGCCGCGACGGTCGGGGCACTGAGGCCCCTCCCACATTCCAGAGCCGTCTCCACGCGGCGTTGACGCTTGACGATCTCGACCTCGCGCTGCACGTCCGCAAGGAACGCGGCCGCGTCGCGATGGAAAGCCGCCGGATGATCCTGGAGCCGGCCATCGCCGACGCGGCGCTCGCCGTTGCGAAAGAACTGAGGCTGCCGGTTGCGCCGACGCTGACGTATCTGGCCAACACCATCGCCGTCGGCGAGCGGGAGATTCCCTATTCAACGGTCGCGGCGTTTGACGCAAGCACACCGCCGTTCGGGCCGATGCATCTCGTTGCGGGTGAAAACGCGCACACACTGAAGGCTGATGAGATTTTGTTGAGCGAGTGGGCCGCGGGCGATTTGCAACCGAAACCGTGCGACGCGGTGCGGCTCGACTACTACGTCACCGGGCCGCTTGGCGAACTGACGACGGCGAGCCACACGTTCAAGCTGGCGGGCATCGTCGCGCTTCGTGGCGCGGCGGCTGACCCCGGCCTGACGCCGGAGTATCCCGGCATCTCCGACGCGAAGACGATGGCGGAGTGGGACCCGCCGTTCCCCGTGGACCTCAAGCGCGTGCGGCAACGGGACGAGGATTACTGGACCGGGCATCGCGCGACGCCGAAGGCGTTCGTGTCGCTGGAGACGGCGCAGCGGCTCTGGTCGAGCCGGTTCGGGCAGCTCACCTCGATCCGGATTGCCGGCAAGCCGGGCCAGAGTCTCGACGACGCGGCGCTGGAGTTCGAGAAGACGCTGCTGTCGCGGCTGCAACCGGAGCGACTGGGCTTGTCGTTTCTGCCGGTGAAGGAGATCGCGCTGCGTGCGGCGAGCGGCTCGACGGATTTCAGCGGCTTGTTCATCGGGTTCAGCCTGTTCCTGATCATTGCAGCAGCGATGCTCGTTGCGCTGTTGCTGCGGCTGGCCATCGAGCGGCGCGGGCGCGAACTGGGCGCGCTGCTGGCTCAGGGCTTCGCCAATCGCGGCGTGCGCCGGCTGCTGATGCGCGAATTCATGCTTGTCGCTGCCGTTGGTTCGCTGGCTGGGTTGGTCGGCGCAGCAGGATACGGCAAGCTGATGCTCTTCATGCTGAACTCATGGCTGATGGCGGCAACGGGCGGCGCGGCGTTTCTGGAACTCCACGCTACGGCGCAGTCGTTCGCCATCGGCTACGGCGCGAGCTTGGCGGTGGCGTGGCTGGCGATACGCTGGGCCGTGCGCGCGCTGCGGCGGATGACGCCGGTGGCGTTGCTGGCGGGCCGGCGCGAGTCGGATGAGGCGACACTTGCCGACTCGACGCGATGGCGGCAGCGATGGTGGATCGCTGCGGCGTGCGGTGTTGTGGCGCTGGCGGCGCTGGGCGCGCCGGCCTTCGGCGGTTCAGGCGCGGCGACGATGGGTTTCATCATCAGCGGCATGGCGTTGCTCGCCGGCGGCCTTGCGTTCCTGTCGGGCTGGCTGCGGCGCGGACAAGCGGCTGGCGGCGGACGGCCTCGCGTGAGCGTGGCGCGGCTCGGCGTCCGCAACGGGGCGCGCGCGCCGTCGCGCAGTGTGTTGACAGCGGGCTTGGTGGCGTCGGCGACGTTCGTCATCGTGGCGGTGGCGGCGAACCGCCACGCGCCCGCTGACCGGCCGCCGGAAAAGAACTCGGGCGACGGTGGCTTCGCGCTGGTGGCGGAGTCGGACGTGCCGCTGCACCACGACTTGAACAGGGCGGCGGGCCGCGAAGCGCTGGGCGTGTCGGCTGCGGCGGGAGCGCTGGATGGCGTGCGCGTGTTTCCGTTCAGGCTGCGACCGGGCGACGACACAAGCTGCCTGAACCTTTACGCGCCGGACAAGCCGCGCATCCTCGGCGTGCCGGGGGCAATGATCGAGCGCGGTGGCTTCCATTTTCGGTCGTCGCTGGCGGAGACGGCGGCCGAGAAGGCGAATCCGTGGTTGCTGCTGCGGAAGGACTGCGGGGAGGGCGTGGTGCCGGTGATCGGCGATTACAACACGGTGATGTGGATTCTCCACCGCGACCTCGGCGGAGAACTGACGGTGACCGACGAGCACGGCGCGCCGGTGCGGCTGCGGTTCGTCGCGTTGCTGGAGGGGAGCATTTTCCAGAGTGAGCTGATCCTGGGCGAGGCGCCGTTCCTGAAGCTGTTCCCGGGCCGGAGCGGGTTTGGCGTGTTCGCGATCGAAGCGCCGTGGCCGCGGGCGAAGGCCGTGGCGGAGACGCTGGAGCGGTCGCTGGAGGAATACGGCTTTGACGCGACGCGGGCGAACGAGCGGTTGGCGGCGTTCGCGGTGATCGAGAACACCTACCTCTCGATCTTCCAGTTGCTCGGCGGGCTGGGGCTGCTGTTGGGCACGCTGGGCCTCGGCGCGATCATGCTGCGCAACGTGCTGGAGCGGCGCGGTGAGCTGGCGTTGTTGCAGGCGCTGGGGTTCCGGCGGCGCGCGCTGGCGGCGCTGGTGCTGGCGGAGAACGCGTTTCTGCTCGTGACCGGCGTGGCATGCGGCGCGGGGGCGGGCTTGTTGTCGGTGGCGCCGCATCTGGCGGGCGGCGGCGACGACGTGCCGTGGGGCGGGCTGGCGCTGTTGCTGGCGGCGGTGGTGGCGGCAGGCATTGGCGCTGGGGCGTGGGCGGTGCGCGTGGCGGCGCGGACGCCGACGCTGGAGGCGTTGCGGGCGGAGTGATGGCGTGCGGCCCCTCTCTCCGGTGAAGCGAACAACGAGAGGGCTTACGAAATCCGGTATCGTTCCGGCAGCCGCGCCGGCCCAGGCGGTCAATGAGCCACAGGCCGACGAAGGTAAAAATCAGGCTCGTGACGCCGATGCCGACGGATTGCAGCAAGGCGGCTTCCTTGCCGAGGCCGGTCATCTCGAAGATGCGCGGCGCGAAGCAAAGCACCGCGTCAATGCCGGAAAGCTGATTGAAGAAGGCGGCCAAAACCGCGAGGAAGATCGGCACACGCAAGCGCCGCGACCAGAAGCCGGACGCCGCATGTTGCTCTTAGCGTGCCGCCGCCAGAATCTCATCCGCGCGCGCTTCGAGCCGTTCCCGCGGAAAATCAGGCTCGATCAGCTTCAACACCTTGATGCCCGCCGCGCGGTCGCCCTTGCGGCCGATCAGCCAGCGCGGGCTTTCAGGCAGGCCGAAGCACATCACGGCATAGATGACAGAAGGCACGGCCGCGATGCCGAGCATCCAGCGCCAGGCGTCCCCGCCGCCGAACTTCGCGATCAGCGCGTTGGAGGCGAAGGAGACGACGATGCCGAAGACGATGTTGAACTGGAACATGCCCGCCAGCCGACCGCGATAGGCCGGCGGGGCGATCTCGGAAATGTAAAGCGGGGCAACGACCGTCGAGATGCCGATGCCCAGCCCGCCGATGAAGCGGGCGGCGATGAACATGCCGACCCCGTTGGCAAAGCCGCAGCCGACCGCTGACAGGATGTAGAGCACAATGCACGGGCAATTCATGGAGCCGCCCAAGACCCTGCGCAGGCGGGAGAACGGACTTCCAAG
>DYDC01000127.1 GCA_020718125.1 Methylacidiphilum sp.
CCCCGCACCACTCCACCGCCAGCGTCGCGTAGATGCCGGTGAGGTCGAGGAGGTCCTGGATTTCGACCCACTCGTCGGGGGCGTGCAGATGGTCGCCGCGGGGGCCGAGGAGGATGGAGGGCATCTTGCCGACTTCGCCGCAGATGCCGAGGTCGCACGAGAACGCCGCGCCGCCGATGCCGGGTTTGTCGCCGCGATAGCGCTCGAAGGCTGAGACGACCGATTTCACGGCGGCGCTGCTCGTGGGCGTCTCCCACGGTTTCACGTAGTGGTAGGCGCGCTCCAGTGTCAGCTCGAACGGTTGCAGTGCCGCGTCTTTCGCGCCGTGCTCTTTCCAGAACTTGCGGAAGCGACGGTAGAAATCAGCCTCAGTCATGCCGGGATGACACCAGACAATCCACGCGATCTTCGCGAGCAGCGGCGCGCCCATCTGCGTGAACTCGCCGGGCTTGTCGGTTGTGAGATGCCACGGCAGGACGTTGAGTTGCTTGCCGGAAGCGCTGAAGAGCGGGTGCTTGTTCTGCGCGCGCCACGTCTTCTGCCACTCCTGGAACAGCTCGATGGCGCGGGCGGCGCCGTTCATCGGGTTGGCGATGGCCTTGCCCATGTAGGCCATGCCGCCCTTGCCGGTGAGCGTCAGGTCGCCGAGGAATGCGCCGAGGCACGCGGGGCAGACTTCCATGCGCGTCGGCTCGCTGACGATGGCGAGGTCGGCGTTGTGGCCGCGAAGGCGCGCGGCGAGCGTGCCGTTGCCGCTGGCGAATTCCTCGTCCACGACGCTCTCGAACAGGATGTCACCCGCGGGCCGGAAGCCGAGGTCTTGCAGGATGCGCATCGCCCAGAACATCGCCGCGAGGCCGCCTTTCATGTCGGCGGAACCGCGACAGTAGAGCCGGCCGTTCTTCACGACGGGTTTGTAGGGACGGCAGACTTTCCAGTTGTCCGGCTCGAACGGCGCAACGTCGCAGTGGCCGCTGAGGAGCAGCCGTTTGCCGCCACCGGTGCCGCGCCAGCGCGCGACGACGTTGTCGCGGCCTTTCGGGTAATTGCGGCCTTCGAGCCACGACGGGTGCTTGCGGATGCCGCGCACGGCGAGCGGCGAGAAGACATCCACCTGCCACTTGCGTTTGCGGCACTCGGCGGCGACCCATTTCTGGGCGGCGGCTTCGTTGCCATCGGGCGGACGGTTCTCGCTGGGGAAGCTGACGAACTTCTTCGTCCACGCGACGATGTCGTTCGCGCGGCGGTTTACGGCGGAGCGGATGGCGGAGATGGCAAAATCATGGGGGGCAAAATCATGTTTTGAGAAATTGTCTCGTTTCATTTGTCCTTTGTGAGAGTGGCGAACTCAATGCGGTGGCGGTTGAAGTTCACCCACTGAATGCACTTGAGCGGCGTGTGCCGAAGGAAGAGTGATTGATGGTCGCGCATCGCGTCGCGCGCGGCTGTCACTGCGGTTAAGGCGAAGGCCGTGTCGTCGGTCAGCAGGTGAACTGTTTGGCTGCCGATGGACTTTGAGCCGCTGAGGACCGGGACGGGGCGGCAGACCACGGACGGGCCGCCCAAGAACCATGTGATGGCCTCGCGGTAGAGCGATACCTCCAGAAATGCACCCCAGTCTTGAAGTAGTTCAGCCAGCTTGGTTTTCAGCCACGCGCTCTCCGTGTTCACGTCTCGCCATTCGTTATCCACGACGGAGAAGACGCGGCGCCGTGCCGCCGTTAGCTTCGTGGAGACGAACTCATGCTCAACACGGTCGGTGCGGAGGTTGACCAGACGGCCGTGCTGCATGCCGGTCAGGAACAGGTAGTTCAGTGTCTGCTGCCGGTGGGGCGGGCCGAGTTTCTCGACGGTCTTGGCTTCAACCATCAACCCGTGATCGAACAGCAGGTCCATGAAGTAATCCCTCGCGAAACCGTCGTGGCTGACACGAATGGCCGCCTCACGCTCCGCCGGACAAATACCGCGCTCCGCGCAGCGGGTTGCAATCTCCCGCTTGAACAGCAGTTCATCCAAGAACCGGCCGAACTCGTTATGCACTTCGAAGATCACACCCAGGACGCGGCGGTCGAGGGCGTGGAATTGCTCCTGATTGAATACCCGGATCTCAGTTTGAGGTTCAATCGGCATGACCAACGGACGGTTTTGGCAAAATCATGTTGGGCAAAATCATATTCCCCATGATTTTGCCACGCATGATTTTGCCCTCTGCTTTACAACACGATCACCTCTCGCCGGTAGCTGTTCAGTTCGCGCAGGCCGGTCTTGGTCACCAGCACGCCGTCCTCGTAGCGCAGGCCGTATTGGCCGTCGCTGAGCCAGATGTCCACGTTGAAGAGCATGTTCGGCTGGATGACGAAGTCGGCGCTCTTGGAGAGCCACAGGCCCTCGACCTCCGAACTGCCCGTGCCGTGGGCGGGGCCGTAGAGCGTGAAGTTCTCGTAGCCGTAGCGCGACAGGATCTTGTGGTAGCCGGCGAACATATCGCAGCCGCGCACGCCGGGGCGGATCGTGGCGATGGCGTAGTTCATCGCCTCCAGCGCGGCCTCGGCGAGCTTGCGCGCGGGCTTGGGCATTTTGCCAATGGCGAACGGCCGGCACATGTTGCCGCAGTAGCCCATGTATTTCGCGCCGAAGGTGAACTGCACCAGATCGCCGGTCTTGATGGCGCGGTCGGTTGAGCGGCAGAGGCTCAACGGCGTGGTCGGGCCGGAGCAGACCCACGCGGGATAGCTCATGCCCTCGGCGCCGCTCAGCACCATCTTCGAGCGCGCGACGGCTTCGAGTTCCCACTCGCGCTTGCCGGGCTCAGCGGCGCGGAGCGCGGCCTTCATCGCCTCCTCGGTGATGCGATACGCCTCGGCGATGTAGGGAATCTCCGCGTCGGTCTTGATCATCTGCACGCGCAGCAACAGATCGTCGGCAGGCACACATTCCGCCGTCGGCGCCGCCGCTTGCAGGTCGTCGAAGATCATCTTCGGGAAAATGTTCCAGTTCGCGACGCCGACGCGTTTCGGCGTGCCACCGCAGGCGCGCGGCAGGAGCGTCTTGAAGCTCTCGCCAGAAACCTTCGGCACCCATTCCGGCGCGCTGGTCTCGACGAAGAGCTGGTTGATGCGTATCTCCGGCGCGTTGGAGAACTTCTTGGCGAACTCGAACGACTCCGGGCCGCCGGTGATGAGCACGGCCTTGCCCTCGGCGGGCACAATGATGCCGGCGAAGTCGAAGAACGGCCAGAACCCGGCGAGGTAGCGCGTGGTGCCGGTCTCACTCTCGCTGCCGTATCCGACGAAGCAGTCGAGGTCCGCTTTTCTCAGCTCGGCCTGGAGCTTGGCGATGCGGTTGGCGTATTCGATTGAAGGCAGTGGCTTCAGTCTCATCAGCGTGTTTCCTTACCTACCCCACGAGGTGGCGTTTGGTTGGTCGGCGAACTCCATGAACTCGTAACCTGCGCCGTCTTTTTCGATGAAAACCACGGTCAATCCCGGCATCGCCTCGAACGGGCCGAGCACAACCTTCTCGCCGGCGATGGCGTCCTTGATGCTGTCCACGCGAAACGCAAAGTGCGGCAGGTCGCGCACGACGCCTTTGACCGGCGAGTCCGGCTCGAAGCGCAGGAACTCGACGCGGTATTTGTGCTTCAGCGGGTCGGTCACCCACACCTTGCTGGCGGGCACGTAGGTCTCGCCGGGTTGTTTGTCGTCAGTGGGCAATCCGAGGTGATGGAATTGTTTCATAAGGATCATCCTTGTTTTGGCGGCTTGGCAGAGGCGATCATCGCTTCGATCTCCACAATCAATTCGGGGATGTTCGGGCGTGAGAAACTCAATCGTGGCGCTGGGATGCGATGATGTTTGATGTCGGGCTCGATGTGCTTGTGGTGCGGGAATGAGGTTTGCAGAGTCGGATCGTCGGGATGCGGTTGGCAATCATACCAATAGAGCTTCCGCGGTCCCCGCCAGACTTCGTAGCCATAGGCGTCAATGACTACAGGTCTTCGGTCGGCCAGGATCCGTTCAACCACGACCAGCCGGACGCCGCTTTCAAAATGCAGTTCACCGCTTACGCGAGCCAGGGATGCTCCCCGTCTAACCAGAGTTACCGTTGAATGGTGAACCGATTTGAACTGTTCCGCCAAGCTGTAAAGGAACAGTTCGTAATCCTCCAAGGCGCGCAGCGGGTTGTTCATGAAGTCACGCGGACCAGCCCGGACAGACCGGGATGCTGCGCCTGCAATCGGCCGATTTCATTCCGATAATCCGACTGCCGCGCCAGCCAGGTGCGATACACACTGGCCCACTCGCTGAAGTCCAATACCCACGCATCGTCTTCAGGCTCTTCGCCATTGACATATGCCGCGAAGAAAATCTCGGAACGGATGTTATACTTGCGTTCGAAGCGGAGGAGTTCCTCTTCCAGCGCATGAATGTCAGCTAACAGTTCCTGCGTGCTCATAAATCACCCGGCCAACCTAGCGCGGAAATCACGGTGTT
This sequence comes from Methylacidiphilum sp., assembly GCA_020718125.1. GTDB lineage: Bacteria > Verrucomicrobiota > Verrucomicrobiia > CAIQCK01 > CAIQCK01 > JACRKA01. Next base: position 4,494 of record DYDC01000127.1, read on the forward strand.
GGAAGCCTTTCAATTCAGAGTTTGACGATCTTTCCCGTCGCAGCAGATTCTTCCGCCGCGAGGCACGCGCGCACGGCGGCGGCGGATTCCTCCGGCGTGATGACGGTGGGTTTGCGGCCTTCGAGGACGCACGTGGCGAAGTAGCTCAACTCCTCCCTCAACGCGCCGGCCCGCACGCCGTGCAGCGACGGCCAGTAGGTCGTGTCGGGCGAATGCCAGCCGGTCTTGTCCACGACCGAGAAGTTCGGATGCGTCTCGTGGATGTGGATGGAGCCTTCGGTGCCGATGATCTCCATCCGCTCGTCAATCTGGAACGCCGTCGTGTCCGGCAGGAACCACGTGTCCTCCAACACGCCGATGGCGCCGCTGTCGAAGCGATACATCGTCCAGCCGAGGTCGGGGTTCTTCAGCTTGCGGACGTTGACGGTCTGCGCGTAGGCCGACACGATCTTCGCGCCGGAATACCAGAGCATCAGGTCCGTGTCGTGGACGCCGTCGCCGATGATGGGGCCGATCTTCGGCAGCACGGAGGCGCCGACGAAGGCGGGGATGTTCCGCCGCGCATACATCGAGACGATCTTGCCGATCTTGCCCTCGGCGATGGCGGCCTTGGCGGCTGCATAGCGCGGGTTGAACCGGCAGATGTGACCGACCGTGAAGAACTTTGACGTCTCCTTGGTTGCCTTCACGATCTTCTGGCAGTCGGCGACGGACGAGGCCATCGGTTTTTCCAGGAACACATGTTTGTCGGCCTTGAGTGCCGCGACGGTCGGCGCGACGTGCTGGTCCCACATCGTCACGACGTTCACCATGTCCACGTTGGGATCGGCGAGCAGTTTGTTGTAGTCGGTGTAAGTCTTCGTGACACCGAAGGTTTTCGCGACCTCCTTCAGCCGCGGCTCGGCGACATCGCACAGCGCGTAAAGCTCGACGTGCGAGATGCCCGACAGCGCCTCGCAATGTTTTTCCCCAAACCAACCCAACCCAATGACGGCGACTCTGACTTTGTTCATGGTAGTTCTCCTGATTTGCGGGTGACAGTTTACCGGGAGATTAGATTTCCGTCCACTGTCCCCAAACCGGCACGGGATAACGGCCTTGCTCGTCGGCTTTGATGGGCGGCTCGCTGTTGGCCGTCGCGGATGCGCTTGATAAGCTCCTGGCGGTTGCGCGAGTGCCGGCACATCAGGCCCGCGGCGATCTTGAGGTTCTTCTTCTCGGCGGCACCGCCCGCGGCGATGACGCGCCGGCATCCCGGCGGACCGGCGGCGAAGGATTTCTCCATGAACACATTCACGCACTTCTCGACGGCGTATTCGAGCTGCGCGGGGCGCAAGCCGGCGTAGCCGGTCAGCATCGCGATGTCGTCCGAGCCGGGCCGCAGGCAGTCAATGGCCTTCTTGCAGGCGTCGAAGCCGGGGAACTGCCGGTCCTCGGGCGCGTCCATGCGGTCGGTGAATTTGTCTTTGAGGGCCTTGTAAGATCGTTGCAGCCGGTTGTCGAACAGATCGGCCATTGCCGTCAGCTTCACCGGCAGGCTGGTGATGCTCATCGCGTCGGTCACCGCGCCGCTGCCGCGCCCGCCGCGGCCGATGAGGGCGAGGCGGACGGTGTTGTCCTCGGCGGCGTGGACGCGTGGCGGCGCCACGCCAGCCAGCGCCGACGCAGCAGCAGCCTGGCCGGTCATCTTGATGAAGTCGCGGCGGGTGGGATGAGATGCTGATTGAGTGGATGCTGGTTTGGTTTTCATGGTTGTCCAAGTCCAGTAGCCTTAGCGAGACGCAGCGCGCGCGACAAGCAGCCCCATTTATAGAAACGCGCTTTTCTTTTACAGAATCTTCCGACGAAGCGGACGGTCATCCTTTGGGTGTGAATCGGGACGAGGCCTGCCGGCGATAGGCGGCGGGCGGGTTGCCGAACCGGCCGGCAAAGAGCGTGGTCATGTGCTGCACGGATTGAAAACCGCACTGGGCAGCAATCTGCTTTAGCGTCAGGTCGCTCTCCCGGACCAGGCATTCCGCGCGCTGAAGCTGCACGCGACGAATCTCCGCGAATAGTGTCCGGCCCATCGCCCGTTTGAATCGCAACTCCAACGTGGACCGCGAAAGCTTCAGCGCGTCGCACACATCCTGGGTGGTGATGCCGCCGGTGGCGTTACCGCGTATCAGGGCGACGGCCCGGGCGACTTCGCCATCGTCCACCGCCAGCACGTCCGTGGACTGGCGCGTCACGACCCCTTCTGGATCTACGACAAACTTGTGCCTGGGCGGCCGCCTTCCGGACATCAACCGGTCAAGCAAGGCCGCAGCCTCGTGACCCACGCGCCGCGCGCCCGACTCGACGCTGCTCAACGAGGGGTGGCTCAGTTGGCAAAGCATCTCGTCGTTGTCCACGCCGATCACCGCGACTTCATCGGGAACATGGACGTCCGCCAAGCGGCAGACTTCCAGAACCTGTCGCGCACGCTTGTCGTCGGCCGCCATGAGTCCCACCGGCTTGGGCAGCGAGGTCAGCCACCTGGCCAGCGACGCGCGGAAACCCTCCCAATCCCGCGTGCTGCGGTGTCTGCCTGCGTAGGTGCCGCACGCAAAGCCCGACTCGCCAACGCGCGCGGCGAATTCCCGGCCACGCTCCTGCGACCAGCCGTTGACGATACTTCCGGGGTAACCGCAAAAGGCGAAGTTGTGAAAGCCGCGATCCAGCAGGTGCTCGGCCGCCAACCGGGCGATGGCGCGGTTGTTGGCGAAAATGTAGGGAATGCGCGAGGCCGGATCATGCCAGCCGAAACCGCCGCCGAAGCCGACCGAGGGGATCCGCGAGGCGGTCACCTGCGCCGCGATCCGTGGATCATCGAAGTCCGCGATGATGCCGTCGCCGTGCCAGCTTCTCAAATCGGGCAGCCGTTGCTCCCGGAGCGCGCTCTCTTCGATATACACGCTCCAGGTGTCCACCTTGCGCGCATACGCGGCGACGCCGGCCATGACCTTCACGTCATAGAGCTGCCGGGCATCGTAAATCAGGGCAACATGTCGCACTCGTCTCATTGCCGACCTCTGTCGTGGCACCATGCTTGTGGAGCAGCATCTTCCTGTCAAGAACC
>DYDC01000128.1 GCA_020718125.1 Methylacidiphilum sp.
CCACTGCCGGCTCCGGACGCTGCGCCGTCTGCGTTTACCTACGACCCGACCCGGCCCGTGCCGACGCTCGGCGGCAACAACCTCACCATCGTCCGCGGCATCCAGGATCATTGGGACCACAGCCAGCGCGCGGATGTGGTGGGTTTCGAGATGGCGCCCTTGGAAAAGGACCTTACCATTGCCGGCCGCGTGCGCGTCCATCTGGCCGTCGCCTCCAGCGCGCTGGACACCGATTTCACCGCCATGTTGCTCGACGTGGCGCCCGGCAAGAGCGACGACGAGCGCGCGCGGCACGCCAACGTCCTCGACGGCATCGTTCGCGCCCGCTATCGCCACAGCCGTGAGAAAGCTGAAATGCTTGAGCCGGAAAAACCCGTCGAGTTGGACGTGGACCTCTGGAGCACCGCCTACACCTTCAAGGCGGGTCATCGCATCCGGCTGAACATCAGTTCATCCAACTTCCCCCGCTTCGACCGCAGCCTCAACACCGCCGACGCGCCCGGCCACGGCACGGCGTTGCAGAAAGCCGACAACAAACTCTTCCACGATGCCGCTCACCCCTCGTTCATCGAGATGCCGGTGGCGAGGTGATTTTGTTGTTGGAAGACCCGCCCGCGTTCTCCGAGAAATCCAGCGAGACGGGGCTGGCGCGGAAACCGCGCGTCAGCAGCGCGAGACAGACGATGCCCGCCAGCAGCCATGCGCCGCCGGCGATTTGCGCGACACGAGAGAGGTTCAGCCAGATGATGAGGCAGAAACGGTTGCCACCGGCACGGTGCGGCGCGGTTCTTTCACTTCCTCGGCCAGCGTCGTGACGCCGTCGAAGCCGATGTAGGTCAGCGCGGCGAATGACGTCGCCTCCTTCGCCGTCAACACGCGACGAAGGCGCGGGGCTTCTGTGGAGAGGTTGCTCACGAGTGGAAAATGACAAGACGGGCGTTCATTCACCGAGCAGCTCTTTGCGCGCCGCCGCGACGATGCGCTCGACCTCTCGGACCAACGCCGGCTCCACATCCGGCGGCGGCTGGTTAGCCACCAGCTTGCGCCATGCTTCGTCGGCTTGCTTCAAAATCTTCTCGTCGCCGCACGGCGCGGGGTCGGTGTGGTTGCAGTAGCCGCGGTCAAACAGTTGCGGGTTCCAACCAACATTCCGAAAATGCGCCACCGTGTGCTCGCTCTCCAGATAGTTTTCCTTCTCGCAGAAGAGCATCTCGTTGATCAAGTCCACGGCACAAGTGTCGGCGTTGACCTCGATGCCGCGGTTGAAGCGGTAGATCGCCTCGTTAATCTCCAGGTCAATCATCGCCTGCGCCGGCGAGAACGCCGCGGCGTTGTCGAGCGCGCCGATGGCCAGCGGCAGGCTCACGGTGCTGCCGAACGCCATCTGCCGGTAGGTCTTCATGAACGCCGCCTGGAGGCCGGGCGCCTTCGCCTCGACGTAGCCCGGCTCGACGTTGTGGACGATGCCGTAGCGGTGGCGGAAAAGCTGGTGCAGCGCCACGTCGGTCAGGATCGCCGCCGGCGCGCAGTAGCAAATCTGCGTCGTCTTCATGTCCATCTCGCCGGAAATGCTCGTGGAGAAATAGAAGACGTCCGGGTTGATGAGGCTTGTGGCGGTGATGCAGCCGAGAATCTCCGCCGCCGCCACAATGGCCGCGCCCGCGGGCGTCATCGGCGCGGTCGCTCCAAGGATCGGCATCGGGGCGAAGTTGACGGGGAAACCGTGGCGCAAAGCTTCTTGGAGCACTTCGCACGAGCGCGTGTCCACCTTCAGTGGCGATGTCGTGCAGTAGGCAGCAACAAAGATCGGCGGCTGCGTGCGGAGCGCGTCGTGGTCGCCGCCCGTGACCAGCGACGCCAGTTCTGCGAGATACTTCACTTCCTTTGCCGCGCTCGTGCCGACCCAGCCGGGCTTGCGGGTGTTTAAGAGCAGCAGTCGCGCCGACTCGATGATCTCGACGCGCGAATCGAACTCGCCGCAGATGAACGGCGCATTGATCGCCTTCGCGCACGGCAGCGCGTTGCCGAGGCGGATCATGTCCACCTGGTCCTGGACGGTCGGCTTGCGGAACTGGCCCTGCGGATAGTCGTAAATCCACGGCGTGGCGTAGCCGTAGTCCACCGTAAACTCCTCCGGCATCGCCACGTCGCCGTCGGACAGGCGCCGGCAGAACGGATGCCAGAGCGACGACCGAACCATCTTGTAACGCCCTCGCTGCGCGGCAATCTGTCGCTCGACCAACTCTGGCTTGAACCACGCCCGACGCGCGGCAAAGTCCACGCGGCAACCGGCGTCGGCCAACGCGCGCAGCAGGAACTCGCCCTGGATTTGCAGCCCCGTCCGCTCCAACACCTCCAGCGTGCCGCGATGCAGCATCTCCATCTGCTCCGGCTCGATGACTCTCAGCAATCCTTTCAGCATGTCATGCCTTTCATCTCCCGAGACTGTGAACGCTGCGACAGTCTGCCTTGAGAAGTCGCGCCAAAGGCGCGCTTCGACTCTGCATCAAGCAATCCCATGAGCATGGCTTCAGCCTTTCGGTTCCTCGCGATACCAGACCAGTTCGATGCTCGCGCCGTCGGCCGTCTGGAAGAAGCCCGCCACCGCGAAGCCCGCGTCGAACGGCTCCAGCAGCACCTTCATCCCTTTGCCGAGTTCCTTGATCTGCCCGATGCTGTCCACGCGATAGCCCACGTGCGGCATGTCGTGCAGCGGGCCGGTCACCGGGCTGTCCGGCTCGAACCGCAGCCACTCCACGCGAAACGGGTGCTTGTGCGCGTCAGTGATCCACACGCGCGTCGCCGGCACGAACGTCGCGCCGGGTTTCTTCTCGGTCGTCGGGAATCCCACGTGATCGAATTGCATCAGACTCCCCCTTGCTGGATTTCGGCAAGCTCCACCGGCCGCTTCTCCTGCCACGAACGGTCGGCGGCGAAAATCACCTCATGGGTCCGCACCGCATCGCGCAGGCCGGTCAACGGCATTTCCCCGCCGCTCGCGAGCGACTCAAAAAACAGGTCGAACTCCACCTGATACGGATGATCGCTCACGTCGCCGGAATCCACCGGCTTGTAGGGAAGCTGCGTCCATTTCTTGTCGGGGCCGGCAAACTTGTCGTCGAGCACCGTCCCCTCGCTGCCGACGAGGTGCGTGTGGAAGTAATACGGCTGGAAACAATCGAGCACCGACGCCACCTTGCCGATTCGTCCGTCCTTGAACTTGAGCGTCGCCACGGTCGTCGAGGGAAACTCGAACGGCGCGAAAGCCGGGTTCGCCGAGCGCGTGCTGTAGCCGAACACCTCCTCCACGTCGCCGTCCATGCACAACAGCAACGCGTCCATCGCGTGACAACCCGCCAGCATCAGGCTGCTCACGCCGTCCCGCGCCTTCGAATACCACGAGAAGCCGGCATACCACGGGCCGATGCCGTGATAGTAGTCCACCTCGCCGTAGTGCACCTTGCCCAGCAGCCCGCGGTCGAGCAGCGATTTGATCTCGCGGAACTGCGCCGCAAACCGCATCTCGAAGCAAACGCAGACCTTCACGCCCGCCGCGCGGATGGCGTTCTCGACTTCGCGCAGGTCGGCCAGCGACAGCGCGAGCGGCTTCTCGATGATCATGTGTTTGCCGGCGAGCGCGGCAGCAAGAATCTGGTCCTTGTGGTGCCGGTGGAAGCTGCAAATAGAAACGACGTGGATGTCCGGCGCCGCGAGCATGGCGGCGTAGTCGCTGTAGGTCTCGATGGCGCAGCCGTGCTTCGCCGAGACCTCCGCCGCGTCGAGCTTGCGCGACGAACAAACCGCCGTGACCTGCCCGATCGGGCCGGCGTTGATCGCCGCGATGTGCGCGCCCGCGGCCCAGCCGTAACCGACGATTCCGACATTGAACTGTTTCATGACCGACCTGACATGATGGTTTCCCCACTCGGCAGACCCCGATGGGCGAAGATCAAAGCGACACGACCTTGCCCGTGCGCGCCGACTCGTAGCACGCGGCGAGGACCTTCTGGCTCTGAAGGCCGATGGCGGCGTTGTTGGACGGCTCGCGCTTCTCGATGATGGCGGCGGAGAATTCCTCGATCTCGGCGCGGTAGGTGTTGAATGGCGGCGGAGCAATCACCACGCCGCCGTCGGCTGCGCGGGCCTGCTGCGCGTCGTAGCCTGTCGCGCCTTCCTTCAGGAACGCGACCATTTCGCCCGACGCGCCCTGGCCGATGGTGCCTTTGGCAAGGATGCTGCCGAACGAGCCGTAGAGTTCGAGCCGGTTCTGACTCGCCTCGTCAGGCATGCAGAAGAACGTGTCCACCGTGCCGAGCGCGCCGTTCTCGAAGAACAACGACACCAGCGCGCTGTCCTCGGACGTGTAGCTGTGGACGATGCGGTTGGTGAAGCAACTCACGGCCTTCACGGGGCCGAAGAACATCTCCAGAAGGTCAATGCAGTGGCCGCCCATGTCCATGAGCGAGCCGCCACCGCCTGTCGCCAAATCCTGCCGCCACGCACCGGGCATCGGCGGATACCAGCAGGATAGCTGCGCACGACCAAAGACCGGCTTGCCGAGCTTGCCGTCGCGAATGAGTTCCAGCGCCGCCTGGTGCTGGGCGAGGAAGCGCATCAGGAACGCCGTGCCGAACTTCACGTGGGCTTTCTTGCACGCCGCGATCATCGCTTTGGCGTCGGCAACGGTCATGCCGAGTGGCTTCTCGCTCAGGACGTGCTTGCCAGCCTTGGCGCACGCCTCGGCTTGTTCGCGATGCGCGTTCGGAGGCGAGGCGATATAGACGGCCTCGATGCCGCTGGCGAGCAGTTCGTCCACGCTGCCGGCGGGGCGCGCGTTGAATTGTTTCGCGACGGCTTGGTTGGCTTCCGCGTTCGGGTCGAACACGGCGACCAGTTCGGCGTTCGACGCCCGTGTGATGCCTTCAGGAATAGTCCGCCGGCGGGCGATGCCGCCGGAACCGATGACGCCCCATTTGATCTTCGCGCTCATGAGATTTCCTTCTTGGAGGGACGCCGCGCTGCGGCGTCCGCAGATGACAGATCGGACGGCGCAGCGCGCCGTCCCTGCCTGTTCACTTCGCAAACGCCCGGATGACCTTCTTCAGCGCCGCGCCGATCTGCTCGCAGTGATGCGGCTCGTAGGTCGGGTAGGCGAAGCAGGTGAACGTGTGCTTCTGGTGCCAGAGCGCATTGGGCACTTTGACCTTCGAGAAGTCCACGCTGGCCTTGCGGGTGTATTCCTTCGATTTGAACGGGAAGCCGGAGCGGCCAAAGGCGTTTCGCTTCTTGTAAGCATTCTCGGTGTGGCACTGCGGCCAGAACACCCGCCAGCACGGCGCGCCCTCGGCGCCGGCGGCCTTCACGAACTCGTTGATGTCGCAGCGCATCTTCCCGATGTCCAGCGAGAACGCCATCACAAACCAGCCGTTCTGGCGTTCCGGCGTGTCAATCGGCCGGAACTTCAGCAACGGCTCGTCGGCCAGCGCGTCCATGATGATGTGCGCGTTGCGGCGGCGGCGCGGCATGTTCCAGGTGTCCATGCGCTCCAGTTCGGCGAGGCCGATGGCCGACTGCATTTCGGTCATGCGGTAGTTCCAGCCGACCATGTTGTGGATGTAGGAGAGTTTCTGTTCCAGCTCCAAGAGGTTGAGGCGGTCCTTCACGTCGTAGCCGTGGTCGCGGAAACTGCGCGCCAGCCACGCGAGGTCTTCGTTGTCGGTGGTGACCATGCCGCCCTCGCCGCCGGTGGTGAAGGTCTTGCTCTGGCAGAAGCTGCAACCGGCGATGTCGCCGATGGCGCCGGTCTTCTTCCCCTTGTAACTACCGCCGAACGCCTCGGCGTTGTCCTCGATGACGAAGATCTTGTGCTTCTTGGCGAAGGCCTTGATCTTGTCCATGTCGGCGACGTTGCCGTAGAGGTGGACTGGCATGATGGCCTTCGTGCGGTCGGTGACAAGTTTCTCGGCGGACTCGATGCTGATGCAATGGTCGTCGAGATTCACGTCGGCGAATCGCGGGATGGCGCCGGCCTGCACGATGGAAAAGCTCGACGCGATGAACGTGTAGCTCGGCACGATCACTTCATCGCCGGGGCCAATGCCAAGCGCGGTGAGGGCAACGTGGAGGGCGGAGGTGCCGTTGGTGGTGCTGACGGCGAATTCGCTGCCCTGCCACTCGGCGAAGCGTTTCTCGAACTCCATGCCCTTGCGGCCGGTCCAGTAGTTGACCTTGCCGGAGCGCAGCACGGCTTCGACGCTCTTGATGGCGTTCTCGTCGAACACGGGCCAGTGTGGAAGTTTGTCTTTGACGGTGGGTGTGCCGCCCTTGATGGCGAGTTTGTCGTTGCTCATGGTCGCGATTCCTCTGGGTTCGGTGGTTTTGGTTTCGGCAGCGAGTTTGCGGCGCTGAGTAGAGCCGAGCAGTCCGGAATTCGCTACACGCCTTGTCACGAGTTCTGATACTTTCATGACCGGTCGGCCCGATGAAACTGATCTACCAGAAACTGACCGCCGGTTCGGATGAAGGATTCACCTTCAAACACATCCGCACCGAGGGCTTTTCCTGCCCTTGGCACTTTCACCCGGAGTTCGAACTGATCCTGACGCTGGACTTCGCCGGCTTCCGGATGATCGGCGACAACATCACGCCGCTGCGTTCGGGCGACCTCGTGCTCCTTGGCGCGAACCTGCCGCACATCTGGCAGTGCGACGTGCGTGCCAGCCGTCCGGCGCGTCCCGCGGACATGCTGCTCATCCAGTTCGAGGAGGACTTCCTCGGTCGCGATGGCCTCCAGTTGCCGGCAATGGCGCCTGTGCGGCGGCTGCTGCGGCGCGCGGGCGTTGGGCTGCGGTTTGGTGGCCGCACGCGCGAACATGCGGCGGCGCTGATGCGCGAGATGGATGCCGTGCGCGGCCTGCGGCGGATCGTGCTCTTCCTGCGGGTGCTGGAGACGCTGGCGTTATCCGCGGAGGGCCGCCCAATAGCCAGCCACGGCTTCGCCGCGCGGCAGAACCCGTTCAACGAAGAGCGTATGAACCACGTCTTCCAGTTCATCGAGCAGCGCCTGGACCAACTGCTCCGCATCGGCGACGTCGCGCGCGTGGCGAACCTGAGCGTCGGCGCGTTCAGCCGGTTCTTCCACCGGCACACGGCGCGGACCTTCCCCGCTTTCGTCAACCAACTGCGCATCGGCCGCGCCTGCCTGCGGCTGGCCGGGACGAACCAGAGCGTCACGGAAATCGCGCTGGAGTGCGGCTTCGCCAACCTCTCGAACTTCAACCGCCAGTTCCTCCGGCTCAAGCGCACGACCCCGGGCGATTTCCGCAAACAGTTGCAGAAGGCGGACTGAGCGCGCCTCACGCGCCGACGGACTTCTTGATCTCCTTCAGCTTCTGGAACTCCGGCTTTGCGGCGCAATACTTGTCGAGCGGATAGCA
>DYDC01000129.1 GCA_020718125.1 Methylacidiphilum sp.
CGATCCCGTTCCTTCCGACTCATCGTTGATGTCTCCATATTGTGGCCGGGGTTTCTAACGCAACTCCGGCCCAAAGGGGACATTTCCATCGAGTTACAAAAGGGACATTCTCATGGAGTTCCGACAGCGTTGGATTTAATGCGTTGTAAGCGCGCCTGACGCCGCTTATACTCCCCGCGCGAGACATGGCCAGCAACACCCGCCAGACGAAACCCGCGCACGTGCGGGAGGTTTACGCGATCCTGCTCCTGTGCATGAGCATCGTGTTGCTGCTGAGCTTTGTCTCGTTCGATGGGGAGGATGTCTCGTGGGTGAAGGAGCCGCCCAACTTGCCCCCACACAACTTCGTCGGGGCGTTCGGCGCGTGGCTGACCTACCTGCTGGCGTGGCCGTTTGGCAACGGCGTGTGGCTCCTTTGGGGCGTCTGTCTCATCACTGACGTCATGTTTCTGGTGGCGGGCGAGAAGGTTGGCCTGCGGCAGACGCTGTGGGCCGCCGTAATGATGGTGTCGGGCTGCGGGCTGTTTGAACTGACGCAGATGGGCGCCGGCTCGCCGCTGGCCGCGGTGGCGAAGGCGCCGGGCGGGATCATCGGCGGGTTTGTGACTGGCACGCTGCTCGCGCCGGTCGCCCCGGCGGGGCCGTGGGTCATCCTGCCGGCGTTGTGGCTGATCAGCTTGGTGATGCTCACGGGCGTGCGGCCGTTGCACGCGGCGATGGAGATGATGCAGAAAACCGGCGACCGCTGGCAGGCCGGGCGCGACGGCGGCAAGCGCGCCGACCTGCACGAGGACCTGCTGCGCAAACAGCGCGAGTTGGAGCGGCAGGCGCGCGATCTGGACAAGCAGGCCCGCCGCGTGACCGGGGCCCCTTTGACGAAGAACGCTGTCAGCGCTCCTACAGAGCCGCCGCAGGAGTTGCCGCCGCAGGAGATCACGATTCGCGACCATTCGCGGCCCGAGCCGACGGTCGAGCAGGCGACCATCCCGACGGCCGTGCCCGCCGGCAAAGAAGCTGCCGCGAAGGCGCTCGCCACAGCGGCCGCCGCAGCGGCCGCCGCAGCGACCGCTGCGCCGCCGGCGAAGGCCGAAGCCCCGAAGGTCGAAGGCCGAAAGGAGATTGAAGAGGAGGGGGCGCTTGTCGTGCCTGCGCCGGTTCCGGTTGCGTTGCCGAAACCTCCGCCTCCAGCGCCGCCGCGCCGGCCCGTGAAGCCCGCGCCGCCGCCGGCCATCGCCGAGCCGCCGCCGTCCTACAAGGATTTCCAGTTGCCCGCGGCGGACATCCTCATCGGCGCGGCTGGCGGCGCGCCGCAGACCGAGGTTGTTGAGGACCTCAAACAAAACGCCGCCATCCTTCAGGCGACGCTGGCTGACTTTGGCCTCGATGTGCGCGTGGGCGAGGTGACCAAGGGGCCGGTCATCACGCGCTACGAACTGCTGCCGGGGCCGGGCGTGAAGGTGGAGAAGATCACGACGCTGGCGAACAACATCGCGCTGGCGATGAAGGCCTCCAGTGTCCGCATCCTCGCGCCGATTCCCGGCAAGGGCGTGGTCGGCATCGAGGTGCCCAACCACACGACAACCGTTGTCTATCTGCGCGATGTGCTGGAGGCCAACGAGTGGAAGCACTCGAAGGCCCGCCTGCCGCTCGCGCTGGGCAAGGATGTCAGCGGCAACGTGATCGTGGCCGACCTGGCCGACATGCCGCACCTGCTGGTGGCGGGCGCGACCGGTTCCGGCAAGACGGTCTGCCTCAACGCCATCATCGCCGGCCTGTTGTTCAAGATGACGCCGGAGCAACTCAAATTCGTCTTCGTGGACCCGAAGATCGTCGAGATGCAGATGTTCGCATCGCTGCCGCACATGGTCGTGCCGATCGTCAACGACCCGAAGAAGGTCACGCTCGCGCTGCGCTGGCTCATCAACGAGATGGAGCGCCGCTACCAGATCTTCGCCAAGGTCGGCGTCCGCAACATCCACGGCTTCAACGCCCGCGACCGCAAGCGCGACCCGAAACCCGGACTGCCGCCGAAGGAGGGCGAGGCCGGGCAGGAGGAACTTCCCATCGCCGTGCCACGCGAGTTCGAACTGAAGATCCCGGAGTTGTTGCCCTATGTCGTGCTGATCGTGGACGAACTGGCCGACCTGATGTTGACCGCCCCGGCGGACATTGAGATGGCCATCGCCCGGCTGGCCCAACTCGCCCGCGCGACCGGCATCCACATGATCCTGGCCACGCAGCGGCCGAGCGTGGACGTCGTCACCGGCGTCATCAAGGCCAACATCCCCTCGCGCATCGCGTTCCAGGTGGCGAGCAAGCAGGACAGCCGCGTCATCCTGGACGCCAACGGCGCCGACAAGCTGCTCGGCAAGGGCGACATGCTTTACCTGCCGCCCGGCAGCTCGAAGCTCATCCGCGCACAAGGCGTTTTTGTGCAGGATGAGGAGTTGCGCGCCGTCGTCGAGTTCCTCGCCAAACAGGCGCCAGCGGCGTTCGAGAAAGAGATCTCTGCGAAACTCACGCGTGAGACTCCCGGCGGCGGGACAGGCGAGGAAGTCGGCGAAGAGGACGAGACGCTCATCGAGCAGTGCATCGAGGTCATCCGCCAGACCAAGCGGGCTTCGGTTTCCATCTTGCAGCGGCGGCTGCGAATCGGCTATACGCGGGCCGCGCGGATCATGGACATCCTTGAGGAGCGCGGCGTCGTGGGGCCGCACAAGGGCGCCGAGCCGCGCGACATTCGCATGGACTTGGGCGGCGAAATTCCGGACAATAACGACGACCGAACCAGTTGATCATGGAAACCATTGGCCAACAACTCCGCGCCGCGCGCGAGCGCAAGAAGATCAGAACCAGTTGATCATGGAAACCATTGGCCAACAACTCCGCGCCGCGCGCGAGCGCAAGAAGATCACCCTCGAAGCCGCCGCCCAAGCCACTAAGATCAAAGGCGAGCACCTCGCCGCCCTCGAGGCCAACCAGTTCGACGACATCGAGGCGCCCGTCTATGTGAAGGGCTTCATCAAGATTTACGCGCGGTTCCTCGGCGTCGAGGAGAAGCCGCTGGTGGACGCCTATCTGCGCACCGTCAGCGTCGAGACATCAGTCCAGCTTTCGCCAACACCGCCGCAGCCGGTTGCGCCTCCGCCTCCGCAGAAACTGGTCGCGGCGCCGCGTTCCGCACTGGCGCCGCGGCCCGGCCCGACTTCCGCGCCGCTGGCCCATGCGCCCATCGGCAAGACCACGCCTCCGCCCTTGTCCGAAGACCGGTCCGCGATTCCACCCGGCGCCATCGTTGCGGTCCTGACGGGCATCGTTGGCCTGTTGGTCATTATCTGGGCCGTGTCGGGTTTCATGAGTTGGGCAAACAGCACCCGGACAGCGCCGAAGGCGGCCGGAACGAACGTGGCGGCCGGGCTGGCGGCGCTCACCGGCGGCATTGTCGCCTCACAGCCCGCGATCAATCCCTACCTCCAGCCGAAGAACATTTCGCCCGCGCAGATCATCGAGCCAGCGCAGGCTTCAGCCCATTCGCTGACCATCCGCGCCGACGAGGCGTGCACCGTGACGGTCACGGTGGATGGGGCCATCTGGTTCCGGGGCAGGATGCCGCGCAACGAAGTCCGCAAGTTCGACGCGCGCCGATCCATCAAGCTGCGCACCAGCGACGGCAACGCCCTCCACGCGTGGTTCAACCAAAAGGATGCCGGCAGGCTCGGCCGCAAAGGCGAGCAGATCGAGCGGCAATGGCCGTAACGTGTGGCCGGGCCGTTCATTCCCCCCGACATCGCTTCTCACGCCGCATGATCAAGGTCGGTCTCATCAGCCTCGGCTGTGCCAAGAACCTCGTGGACGCCGAGATCATGCTCGGCACACTGCTCAAAGAGGGCATGACCATTGTCAACGACCCCGCTGCCGCCGACGCCCTCATCGTCAACACCTGCGCCTTCATCGATCCGGCGAAGGAGGAGAGCGTCAACGCGGTGCTGGAGGCCGATGAAGCGCGCCGTCACGCGCGGCCCGACCAGGCGCTGGTCGTCAGCGGCTGCATGGCGCAGCGTTATCCCGACGAGTTAAGGAAAGAGATTCCTGAGATAGACGCGCTGATGGGCCTCAACGAGGTGCCACGCGTCGCGGAGATTGTCCGAAAAGCCGTCGAGCATCGAAAAGCTGCCGGCCCGCGAAAATGGAGGGGAGGCGCCAAAACGAAGAGTGCCGCTGCGCCGGCAACTACGCCGATCAAGTTCGTCTCCAGACGCGCGACCTATATCCCCGACTACGACACGCCGCGGTTCCGGCTGACGCCGGGACATTTCGCCTACGTGAAAATCGCGGAGGGCTGCAATCATCCCTGCACGTTCTGTGTCATCCCACGGATGCGCGGCCGTCACCGCAGCCGCACGGTTGAGAGCATTGTTGCGGAAGCGCGGCAGCTCATCGGTGAAGGCGTCAAAGAACTGAACCTCATCTCCCAAGACACGACCTATTACGGCCTCGACCTCTGGCCCGCCGCCAAGCGTGACCAGCGGCCGTTCGATCACACGCGGAGCCGAACATTCTCTCAGCCGTCGCTGCTTCCCGTAGCGGCGGTCCATGACCGCCGAAAGCGAACGGAAACGGCCGGCGGTCACAGACCGCCGCTACAGCTTCCCACTCTGTGCGCCTTGATTCGCGAATTGGACGGTCTGGATGGCGATTTCTGGATTCGTCTGCTCTACACGCACCCGGCGCACTGGAGCGATGAGCTGATCGAGACCATCGCGGCCTCGCGCCACGTTCCGCGCTACGTGGACATGCCGCTCCAGCACATCCATCCGGCGATGCTGTCCGCGATGCAGCGCGAGACCAGCGAAGCGTGGATCCGCGACCTCATTGCGCGCATCCGGCGGGGGATTCCTGGCATCGCGCTGCGGACGACGTTCATTGTCGGTTTTCCGGGCGAAACCGAGACGCACTTCGAGCATCTGCTGGACTTCATCCGCGAGACGAAGTTCGACCGCGTCGGCGTCTTCCTTTACTCGCAAGAGGAGGGCAGCCGCGCGGCAAGGCTGCCGCATCAGGCGCCTGACGACGTCAAGCGCGAGCGGCACGCGCGGGCGATGGCGCTCCAGCGGCAACTCAGCCGCGAGCGGAACGCGGCAATGGTCGGCCGCCGGCTGCGCGTGCTGGTGGACCGTCCGGGCAACCGCAAGAAGTTCGCGTGGATCGCGCGGGGCGAGGCGGACGCGCCGGACATAGACGGACGGGTCCATCTGGCGGAGAAGAACCTGCGGGCGGGCAAGTTTCTCGACGTGACAGTGACGGGGAGTTCGGAATACGATTTGACCGCCAAGCGGGCATGATATGCCGCGCTTCGCAAGCCGCGAAGCGGCGGCAGACTGTAGCCCCGGGCGCAAGCCCGGGGATTATGTGACAGAAGCCGGAAGCCCCGGAGGGGCGACGGAAGATCAGTGTGAATCTGCCAAACAAACTCACGCTCTCGCGCATCGTCATGACGGCGTTCTTCGTCATGGCGCTGCTGATGCCGCATTTCCCGTATGGCAAGACGGTGGCGTTCTGGCTGTTCATCGCGGCGAGCATCACCGACTGGTGGGACGGCTGGCTGGCCCGGCGGAACAAGATCACGACCGAGTTCGGCGTGCTGCTCGACCCGCTGGCGGACAAGATTTTGACCTGTGCGGCGTTCATCTGTTTCGTGGAGATAAAGACGCCGAAGGGCTTGAGCCTCGTGCAGGCGTGGATGGCGGTCGTCATCATCGCGCGGGAGTTCATCATCAGCGGCCTGCGGCTGCTCTCGGCACAGAAGGGCGTGGCGCTGCCCGCCGACCTGCTCGGCAAGCAGAAGACCATCAGCCAGATGGTCAGCATCGGGTTCATCCTGCTCGGCCTGATGATTCTCGAAGACTGGCCGGCCTGGCTCGGTGCGCGCGCTCACGAGATCGAGATGAACCATTTCCCGCTGATCGTGTTCTGGCTCATGATCGTCACCGTGCTACTGACCGTCATCAGCGGCGTTTCCTACCTCATCCGTGGACACCGGCTCTTCACGCAAGACACCTGACCGCGTGGCGCTCTTTGTGGCCACGGGATTCGGCAGCGGCTACCTGCCGTTCGCGCCGGGCACGTGGGGCAGCCTCGTCGGCGTGGCGTTCTTCCTCGCGCTATGGAAACTGGACGTGTTGTTGCTTGGAATTGTTGCTGGCCTCATCGCGGCGGTGCTGGCCGCGCCGGCGGGCGAGCGGCGTTTCGGCAAGAAAGACCCCGGCCAGGTTGTCGTGGACGAAGTCGTCTGTTTCCCCATCGCGATGCTCGGCCTCCCGGTGAACGTCGGCTGGCTCGTCGCGGCGTTTCTGCTGTTCCGGTTCTTCGATGTGGTCAAGCCGTCGCCGGCCGATGCGGTCCAGCGCTGGCCGGGAGGGTGGGGGATCGTGGCGGATGATGTCATCGCCGCGCTCTACACCTGCGGCCTGCTCAACGCCGCGCGCTGGTGGTATGCGTGCGGCGGGTGAATGTCCTGACTTCGCGCGCCGTGTGCGCGCTGACAAGGTTGGTTTGAACAGGGAAGATGGAGGGCGGGAAGCCCGCGGAGAATTGCCTTCTGTTTCCCGTCTTCCCTGTTGAACCGTTATTATTCCCCCGTCTTGCAGTCACGGGCGGCATCTCTATAATCGCCGCGCTTTATGCCAATCGAAGAATGGGATCGTTTGCAGCCGCGGTCGCCGTTGTGCAACGGCTGCCAGAAGGCTTTTGCCGACAAAGAGGACTATCACACCGTCCTGTCGCTGGCGCAGGAGGGCTACGCGCGGCAGGACGTGTGCGAGGAATGCTGGACGAAGGCCGGCAACCCGGCCAAGCGCGCCGGGGCGTTGAGTTACTGGCAGGGCACCTACCAGATGCCTGCGCCGCCGAAGCCGGAGGCACTGAAGAAGGAGGACGCCGAGTCGTTGCTGCGGAAGTTCATTGACTCGAAAGACCCCGGCCACAGCAACGTCCGCTACATCCTCGCGGTGATGCTGGAGCGCAAACGCACGCTCAAGCAGCGCGACATCGTCGAGCGCGAGGGGGAGAAGGTCTTGGTTTATGAGCACATGCGCACGGGTGAGACGTTCCTGATCCCCGACCCGCGCCTGCGGCTGGATCAACTTGGAGCGGTGCAGGTGGAGGTCGTGGCGTTGTTGGCGCCGCCGCCAGTGCCGACGCCGCAGGAGCAGGCAGCGGCAGAAGCGGAAGCGCCGATGGCTGACGCGAAGCCGGAGTAGGGCAGTTCCATTCGCTGGCTGGAGGCGATCGGCAGCGCGAGTGAAGCCTTTGTCGAAACTCGGGCTGGCGATGCTCCCGGCACCGTAGCGGCTCAACAGCCGGTCGGCCACCGGCACGCTCTGGTCCACCTCTACGGCGCGGCCCGCCCGCTCGCCGCATGATTGGGGTCAGGTCTCAACATC
>DYDC01000130.1 GCA_020718125.1 Methylacidiphilum sp.
GCCTCCAGCGTCTCGTTCATACGCCGGTTCAACTCAATCTTGTCGTCCAGCGCCCCCAATACCGCAGCGATGGCGCGTTGGTCGGGGAGGGGCGGCAGATGGAGTTTCACTTGCGTCATTGTGCGTGCGCTTGCGTTCGGCTGCGCGGATTTATCGCCAAGCACACCGCGCATGTAGTCCCAGAAATCCTCGGACTTCAGGAAATACGCGATGAAGCGAGCATCAGCCTTTGAACCGACCTTGAGCCTGACGAGGTATGAGGCAAAGACAGCATCAGGTGGATTGGCGATGTAGGCACTGACGCCGGTGGTAGCGCCGGTGCGTGCGATCACAACGTCTCCGTGATGCAGACGGTATCCGGCAGCGTCGGCGGTTTCTATCTCGCAGTGCGGAACGCTCTGCCAATTGATATGCCCCGGAACAATGTCGGTGATGCGCAGAAAGCGCGGACCTACTGGCGACTCCTTCGCTGAAGCCGTGTAGCCGTAGTCAATCGAGTCGCAGAGGTCCGCGAGCCGGTATGCTGGCCACTTGCTCACGCGCGGCCTCCTTTGCGCGCCGCAGTGGGGCGGCGGCTGGCGCGCCTGTGTGACCGATGAGACGAAGGCGACCGAGAACCGGCGCGGGGGATGGTTCGCCACCGGCTCACGCGGTGCCTCCTTCGCCAGCCGCAGCGACGCGGCGGCTTCCGGTTTGGGTTTGCGGCTGCGGCCTCGCGGTTTTCATCTGGCGGCGATGGGTTCCGGCGAATGGCAGGTGCGCGGCGCGTCTGCGGGTCAGATGGGACGAAGACGACCGAGAGCCGCCGCCGAAGAAAGAACACGCCCGCGGCGGCCGATGGGCCGGATGGGTTGCGGGCAACGGGACGAATGAAAGAGCGTCAGCCCTCATGCGGGCCTCCACGGCGGTTGTTGGGCGCGGGCGGCGAGGCGGGCGCGGGTCATGCGCTCGCGCAGGCCGCCTTCCTTGAGGAAATCCTGCTCCAGCCGGCGGAGTTGCTGGTCGAGGAGGTAGTTGGCCTGGTGGATGACACAGATGATGATGTTGGCGACGACTTCGGGCGGGCGGGTTTCGATGAAGGGGCGGAAGTCTTCGTAGGAGAGGTCCGGTTTTCGGCCGAGGTTGCGGACGTAGAGGCTCTCCTTGGAGTTTTTGTCCCAGAGCGGATGGCGGTGCTGGCGCAGGTAGTCCTGATAATCGCCGAGCAATTCCTCCAAGCTGGCGCGGGCGACGCCCACGAGTTTGAGTTCGCCTTCCTTGGAGGTGCCGGAGACCTGGCTGCCCTCGGAGATGTTTTTGTTGCCGCTGCGGGCCGCCTGCACCATCTGGTCGGTGGTGCGGGATTTCCGGTCAATGAACCGCTCGCAGAACTTCACGGTGGCGTCGTAGATGATCTGGGACTTCTGGTAGGAGAAGAGGTTTTCGTAGCCGCCGTGAGGGGGGATGAAGCCCTCCTGTGACGAATGGGACGCAGGAGACGAATGAGAAGCATTGGTCGTCTTGGTCGCCTTAGTCGCATTGCTCTTGCGGTCAGCCATGGCCCAGCCCTTTCAGATTTTGCCGAATCGCCTTCTCCAGCCTCGCCGATTCTGCGAACTGCTCCTCCAACGTCGCGGTGAGCCGCTTCATCTTCTGATCGAACGGCTCGCCGTCGTCCTCGGCTTCCTCCGCCCCGACGTAGCGACCCGGAGTGAGGACGTGGCCGTGGGCGCGGACCTCTTCGAGTTTCGCGGATTTGCAGAAGCCGGCGACGTCCTGGTAGGGCGCGACCGCCGGGCGCGCCGCTTTCCCTGACGATTTCGGATGGCCCAGCGGTCCAGCCCTACCGTCTCCGCGCCACGCGTGATACGTGCCGACGATCTTGGCGATGTCGCCATCCGTCAATTCGCGGTGAACGCGGTCTATCAAGCGGCCCATCTTTCGCGCATCAATGAACAGGGTCTCGCCGGGGCGGGAGCGGAAACGGCGGTCGGTCTTGTCGCGGGCGATGAACCAGAGGCAGACGGGGATTTGCGTGGTGTAGAAAAGCTGGCCGGGCAGCGCCACCATGCAATCCACGAGGTCGCTTTCGATGATGTTCTTCCGAATCTCGCCTTCGCCGGATTGGTTGGAGGACATCGCGCCGTTGGCGGAGACAAAGCCCGCCATGCCCTGCGGCGCGAGATGATGGATGATGTGCTGAATCCAAGCGAAGTTGGCATTGCCGACGGGCGGCACGCCGAATTTCCAGCGCACGTCCTCGCGCAGCCGGTCGCCGCCCCAATCGCTGACGTTGAAGGGGAAATTGGCCAGCACGTAGTCGGCCTTGAGGTCTTTGTGGAGGTCGCGGTGAAAAGTGTCCGCCGGCTCGTTGCCGAGGTTGCCTTCGATGCCGCGGATGGCGAGGTTCATCTTGCCCAGCCGCCAAGTAGTGGGGTTGCTCTCCTGCCCGAAGATGCTGATGTCGCCGACGCGCCCGCCGTGAGCCTCGACGAACCGCTCGCTCTGGACGAACAGGCCGCACGAGCCGTCGCAAGGGTCATAGACGCGGCCTTTGTAGGGCGCGAGCATGTGGACGAGGACCTTGTCCACGCATTGCGGCGTGTAGAACTCGCCGCCCTTCTTGCCTTCGGCCCGCGCGAACTGGCCGAGGAAGTATTCATAGACGCGGCCCAAAATGTCTTGTGACCTACCCTCACCCCCTGCCCCTCTCCCACCGGGAGAGGGGTATTCCTCGATTGTGCGTTTGATAGCTTCGAGCACGGCCTGCGGATTCTGCTCAACTTCCTCGTTTCTGAAACGTCGCACGCGGAAACCCAAAGTCTCAAGATAGGCATCGCGCTTATGGTCATGCTTTCGCTTGTCCTCGCGCTCATGAATCGGGCCGTCGGTCTCAACAACCAGCTTGGCTTCTACACAACACAAATCCACGATGTAGTCGCCAATCTGGTGCTGGCGGCGGAACTTGAGATCCATAAATCGGCGGGCGCGCAGAAGCTCCCACAGGATCGCTTCGGCTGGCGTCTGGTTCCTTCGCAACTCACGGGCACGCTCGACCAATCCTGAAAAGTCGAATCCTCCGCGATAATGTCCCCCCTCTCCATTTGGGAGAGGGGCCGGGGGTGAGGGTCGGAAGTTGATGGTGCCGATGAGGTCAATAAGTTCGCCGAGGCGGTGCTTGTCGAGATGGGGCCGGGCGTAGTCCTTGGGCAGCACGCCTTTGAGGCCGGGGTTGTCGCGCTCGATGGCGATCATGGCGGCGTCGAGGAGTTTGCCGATGAGCGGGTCTTTGGCGCGGCCCAGCAGGCAGGTCCAGCGCGCCTCCGGCGGCACCCAGAAGATGTTGACGGCAACGTATTCGTCCCGGTCTTCGGGATCGGCACCTTTCTCCTTCTTCAAAGCGGTGTGTTTTTCCTCAAAGGCGTCGGAAATGTATTTCAGGAAGATGAGGCCGAGGACGACGTTCTTGTATTCCGACGCGTCCATGTTGCCGCGCATCTTGTCCGCCGCAGCCCAGAGCGTGGCCTCGAAACCGAGTTGCCCTCCGTTGCCGTTTGCGTTCTTCGTTTTCGTAGCCATTGGCGGAACTCCTGATGGCGCGCAGTGTATCAAAGTGGCCGGCCGGGTCAACGGCAGCAAAAAGCAGCCGTCACCAGTCAACGAAAGTAGCGCGGCACGATCATCGGCACGCGGTGCTGGTAGTCGCGGTAGGCGTCGCCGAAACGGCGCACGAGGACGGATTCCTCCAGTTTCATCCAGCCAGCCAGCACGACGGCGCCCCAGACCGTGCCGACCACAAGCCACACCGCCGGCCAGAAGCAGGCCACGCCCCACGCCAGAAAGATGTCCGCCGAGTAGATCGGGTGGCGCACCTTCGCATAGACGCCGCGGGTCACCACCTGCTCGACAGCACCGGCGCTGCGGGCGGGCGCACGGTTGGCCCACAGGCCGCCGCCGAGAAAGTAAATCCAGTTCAGCGCGGCGGGGACAATCAGCCAGCCCGTCCAAACGGTGCGCGGCCACAGCCAGTCATGCGGAAGCCATTGCCAGCACGCCCAAACCCCCGCCGCGACGATGGCCCACATGACCAAGGGCGACACGAGCCGGCCGCGCCAAGCTCTGGGGATCGCCGGTGACCGGCTCACGGCTTCGCCTTTGTCTTCAGTGCCAGTTCCCAATCGCGCTCGTTGTTGAGCCAGGTCAGGTATTCCGCGGCGGCAGCGAGCAGACAGGCGCAGCCGCCGGCGTCGCTGAGGTCCGCGCCGGAGAGGTCTTTGCCTTTGCCGGGCAGCACGGCGGCGGGCACGTGGCCGCAGTCCTTGACGATCTTCTGCCAGAACCGCAGGCCGTCGGCGACCTCTACCGCGAGCCGGGCGCGCACCGCGTCGGGCGTGCTGAGGAAAATCAGGTTGCGCGGCGCGCCGCCGTCCACGCTCAGCGTCCAGCGGGCTTCCTCGAAGGCGTTGAGCCAGCGTTGCTGTTGGCGGGCGACGGTGAACGGAATCTCCAGATCCACGCGACCGTCGGGCCGCACCCCAAAGGCGATCTGAAGGGGCCGGCCGCCCTCGGCAAAGGCGGTGGCGCGGCCGTTGGCCTCCACCGAAACGACGGCCCGCAGGCCGGTGGCGGGCGGCAACGGCGTGAAGGCGAGCGTGCGCGGGCCGCGCGTGCGCACGATGAGGCTCGACGGCGTCCAGCCGAGTTCGACAAACGCGGCGCCGTCGGCGACGACGGGGGCGACGCGCTCGGAGACGCGCGTGTCGGCCGGATGCTGCGCGTTGCGCCAGGATTCCCACGCGTCGGGGAACGCGCCGAGAAGTTGGAGGGCGATGGCGGCGTTGCAGAGCATCCGGGGGCCAAACCGCGGCCCGAACGGCATGTCGCGCAGGTCGGAGTGGTAGAACTCGAACTTCGCGCCAACCTTTGGCGCGGCTTCCGGCAGGCCGAGTCCCGGCTGGGCGGGCGTGTCGTCGTGCCAGAGGTCCACCAGCCGCAAGCCGGTGTAGGCGGCGTAGATGAAATGTTTGGCGAAGCCCTCGCGGATCGGCTGGAACGGCTGGAGAGCAACGGCCATGTGGTATTCGCGCAGCGCGTCGGTGGCGGCGCTCCAGACATCGTTGGTCCTGCCGGCGGCCAGCGCGTTCACGTAGGGGCCGGCGGGGCCTTCGTAAATTTGCCAGAGGCGCTGCGGCAGGCAGCGGATGAGCAGGGGCCTGTCGTTGGCGAGGACGCCAGCGGCAAGGCCGAGGGCGAGCGGCGGGCCGGGCGTGTCGAAGTAAGCGCGGTCAGCGTTGAGGAGGTAGGCGGCGGCGAGGGTCAACTCGGTGTCGTCCACCATCATGCCGCCGGTCATCAGCATCGCGGCGAGGTCGGCGGCCAGCGTGTCGTTGGTGGGCTTCGGGCCGGGGGCGAAGCCCTTCAGCGGCGCGCTGTCGGTGATCGAAAGCGATGCGCCGTCGTCCCACCAGAACGGGCAGATGCCTTTGGAGGTCTTGAAGAACTCATCGCCGCGGGAGAGCGCGCGGGTAAAAAACGGCAGGATGTGGTTCCTCAGCGCCGCGAGCGGCGCGGGGTCGCGCGTGGCGCGATGGAAGATCGCGAGCGCGTTGGCGAACGCGGCGCCGTCGCCGAGCATGTTGGCGCGCGGATCCTGGAGCCAGCGGCCGTCGGCGGGGCGATACCAGCGATAGACCATGCCGGCCAGCGGCGAGGCGGCGTCGCGGCGGATGTGGTGGACGGTGACGTAGTCGCTGAGGTCGTGGGCAAAGGCGCGCAGTTCGGCGGGCGTCCACGGCTCGGCGGCGTGCGCGGTGGCCGCCAGGCTGGCGACGGTGATGGCGGCGATGGCCGCGCGGGCCGCGCGGCCCACTCTGTCAGCCCGCGGCTGGCTGACCGCGACACTCGACGGATTGCGCTCCACGTTCACGGTTGTGTTCCACCGAGACGCTGGCGGAGCAGTTCGGGGCCGAGGCCGCCAAAGTCTTGGAACTGCACGTCGGGTGGTGGGCAGAAGAGGGCGTCGGACAACGCGACGTTGAGTTCGATGTCGGTGACGGTCATCTCGCCGGCGCCGGTCACGGCGCGGAGGGGGAAGCCGTTGGCGGTCCATAGCCAGACTTTGCCGCTGGTGTCGCGGCCGGTGACGGTTTCGGTGAACTCGTAGATGTCGCAGGGGCGGCGATGGATGGTCTCGGAGCCGCTCTTACGGCCGTGTTGTTTCCACTCGACGGCCCTGAGGAGCAACTGGTCGGCGGACATTTCGCCGCCGGGCATGGCGGCGCGGTTCATTTTCACGCCGATCGCCATGCCCTGTGGATACGTGAAGACCTCCCGGCCGACCATGATGCTGATCATCTGGCGGCCCATGACGAGGTTGACCATGCGGAAGCGGTCGGGCGCGCGGAACCAGACTTCGCTGGGGATGCCGGACACGCCGGCGGCGGTGACGAGGATTTTGGCGTGGAAGGATTTGTAGGGCAGCGCGGTGGCGGCGGCGGTGGGCGTCTGCGCAGGCGCGTTGGCGGCCAGCGCGGCGGCCAGCAGCAGCCAGAAGGTGATGCGGAAGATTCTCATTTAGCGGTGCTCGGCCAGGATTTCATCGGAGGCCTCGAGTGTCCCCCCGCCGATGGGTGTGAGTTGGTAGCCATGCTCGCGAAGCAACTGGCAGCACGGGTCGTTGGTGTTGTAACCGAGGTCGGGCATGGCGTGTGTGGCGAGGAAGATCGTCGGGTGGCGGCTGGCGAGGAGGTTCTTTGCGCCGCCGAGCACGCGCATCTCGGCGCCTTCGACGTCAATCTTCAGGAGGTCGGGGACGGGCAGTTGGTCCCGCGCAATGAGGTCGTCGAGGGCGACGGTTTCGATGCGGAGTTCGCCGCCGGGCAGGAGGTGGCCCTCCTGGCTGCTGCCGGCGGCGGTGAACGCCGCGACGCCGGCGGCATCGGCCACGGCCTTCTCGATGACGGTGACATTGGTGACGCCGTTGATGCGCAGGTGCTCGCGGAGGCTGGCCAGGTTGCGGGGCATCGGTTCGAAGGCGAACACCCGGCCGGCCGGCCCGACGCGCGAGGAGGCCAGGAGGCTGTAGAAGCCGACGTGCGCGCCGATGTCGAAGACGGTGCTGCCGGGTTGGACGGTGCGGGCGAAGAGCCGTTGTTTGTCGGCCTCGTAGCTGCCGAGCCAGCAGTCGTGGATGCTCGAGCCGACGACCCATTTCCAGCCGCGCAGCGGCCCGCTGAGGACCGGCATGCGGAGGCGGTCGGGCACCAGCCGCAGCGGCAGCCGCAGCAGCCGGCCCGGCAACGATCGTTGTCCGCGTCGTGTTCTCATCGGCAAGCAGCGCAGGAGGCTTAACAATTCAACCGGTGGATTCCAAATCAAATCGCGCCAGGGTTCCAGGCCCGCCGTCGGGCCGAAAGTTTCGAGTTGTGATGGCGGCGGCTTTGCGGATACACGGAGAGGCGGCG
>DYDC01000131.1 GCA_020718125.1 Methylacidiphilum sp.
CGGCAGCGCCACGTCTCGCACGCCCAGGCGCTGGAGCGTGAACAATTCCTCCATGCCTTCGCGCAGGCTCGCCGCCGGGATGTTCGGCCCCGCCGCGCCGACGATGACGGAGTTTTACGCGCAGGTCGAGACCGCGGTGCGCAAGACCGGCAGGTCCTACAGCGACAATCCACGCACGCAGGCCGCCGGCCTCTACGACCGCGTCAGCCTCGACCGGGCAATATCCGCGCTTGAGCGCGCGGAGAAAACAGCCCGCAGCGACGAGGCGGTCGCGCGGCGCGTGGCTGAGGTGGTGCGCACATTTCGTTACGGCTGCTGGATGATCGAAGGTTTCGAACAATCGGCAAAGATGCACGTCACGGGCGACTTGGCCTGCATGGAGGCCGCCCAAGCCGCAGGACAGAAGGCGCTGAGCTACTGCAAAGTCTCCGAGGCGGTGGAGTTCGTGAAGCGTTGGACGACAGGGGCGCAACTGGGCGTGCTTAACGACGGCTTCGGCAAGGAAGAAACCAAGGGTGGCCGGCGCTGCTGGAACTCCGATGAAACCGGCCTTGGCGACAATGTCCGCGGCTGGGCATCGTTCACCGTCATGGCGTCCGACCGAAGCAAGCCGCTGGTGGTTGAGATGGACGTGTGGGGCGAGTCGGATTTGTCGGGCATCGTCATCAACACCCGCAAGAACGTCTGGACACCGGTCCGCGCGCAGCAAAGGCTCTCGCGCAAATCGCAATGGGACACGTTGCAGTTCCGCATCCCGCCCGAGAGCCTCGACCACGACCGCGTGGCGCAACATCTCGGCCTCGGCGGTGCCGACAGCCAGATTTGGGTCGCGGCCATCCGCGTGCTGAAAGGGCAGTGAACCTTCGTGTTTCATATTCCCTTGCACAACAGTCATCGGCGCGGTGGATCAAGCGAAACGATTGCCGCCGTTGACGCTGCCTGCCGCTTTACCTACACTGCGCACAGAGCCGAGCTATGTCATCTGACCTCACATTCATTACGAACGAGGCGGGACAAACGCTGAAGGAACGTTTCGCCCGGTTGCTCGCCCACGACACGGAGTTTTTCGACAGCCTCGTCGGCTACTTTTTCCTCAGCGGTTTTCACCGGCTATACCCCCACCTCGAAAACGTCCAGCGAGTGCGCATCCTCGTAGGACTCCAAACCGACCGCTCCGCCTACGACTTGATCCAAGCGGCAAAGCAACAACAAGAACTCGCCCTCAAGTCGCACGCCTCGACCAAGCAGCAGGTGTCGCAGGACGCCCTCGCAGAACTCGAGCGATGCGCCGACGAGGCGGCAGTCGAAGAAGGCGTGCGTAAGTTTGTGGAGTGGCTCAAGTCCGGTAAGCTGGAGATCAAGGCGCATCCTTCCGAGAAGCTGCACGCGAAGGTTTACATCATGACCTTCAAGGAAGGCGACCGGGACAAGGGCCGGGTCATCACCGGCTCCAGCAACCTGACCCAATCGGGCTTGCAGGACAATCTGGAGTTCAACGTCGAACTCAAGAACCGCGCCGACTACGAGTTCGCCCAAGAGAAGTTCAACCAACTTTGGGCGGTGGCAGTTGACGTCTCTAAGCCGTATCAGGACACCATTCTCAACAAATCGCCCTACGCGCCGTTCACGCCCTACGAGCTGTATCTGAAATTCCTCTACGAGTATTTCCGCAACGAGCTCAGCCGCCCTTCGGAGCTTGAACGCCTCCAAGCCCCCGCCGGCTTCAAGAAGCTCAAGTATCAGGACGAAGCCGTCCTGAACGGCCAGCGCGTGCTAGAAGAATACGGCGGCGTGTTCCTCTCCGACGTAGTCGGCCTCGGCAAGACCTACATGGGTGCATTGCTCGCGCAACAACTCGACGGGAGGCACCTCGTCATCGCGCCGCCGCACTTGCTCGACGAGAACAAGCGCGGCTCGTGGCCGAATGTCTTCGGTGATTTCCAGATCCGCCAGACGAAGTTCGTGTCCATCGGCAAATTGGACGACCTTTTCGAGCAAGACCTCTCGGTCTTCACCAACGTGTTCATAGACGAGTCTCACCGATTCCGCACGGAGACCACACAGAGCTACGAAAGCCTCGCCCAGATTTGCCGGGGTAAGCGCGTCATCCTTGTCTCGGCCACGCCGCTCAACAACACGCCGCGCGACATCCTCAGCCAGGTGAAGCTGTTCCAAAACGGCAAGAACAGCACCATCCCGAACCTGCGCAACCTTGAAACATTCTTTGCCCGTCTGGAGAAGAACTTGGAAGGTTTGGACCGGCACAGAGACCGTGAGCAGTATTTCCAAGTGGTTCGAGAGAACGCCAAACAAACCCGGGAGCGCGTGCTTAAGTATCTGATGATTCGCCGGACGCGCACCGAGATCGAGAAATACTATGGCGAGGACATGAAGCAACAGGGCATGAAATTCCCGGAGATCGCCGATCCGGTCCCGCTTCTCTACAAGTTCAGCCCGCTGGAGAACGAAATCTTCAACGAAACACTGCGACTGCTCATCCTGCAGTTCAACTACGCCCGCTACAAGCCGCTGCTTTATTACGAAGGCAGGCGCACCGAGCAAGAGCTGCAGGGCCAGCGCAACCTCGCCCGCTTCATGAAAATCCTCATGGTGAAGCGGCTGGAGAGCAGCTTTCACGCGTTCCGCCTGACCCTGGACCGGTTCATCCATTCCTACGCCCGCGTGATCGCCGAGTTCAAGAAGGGCAACGTCTATATCAGCAAGAAGCACATTGGCAAAATCTTCGAAGCCCTGGAAAATGACGATCAAGAAGCCATCGAGAGCCTGCTCGCCGAGGAGAAGGCCGAGCGCCTGCGCGCGACGGACTTTTCCGCCAACTTCGTCCGCGACCTCAAAAGCGACTACAGGACGCTGCGGCGCATCAAGAAGATGTGGGCCAAGGTTCAGCGCGACCCGAAGTGGCTTTGCTTCCGTGATGTGCTCCGCCGCAATCCCAACCTGAAAAAGGGCAAGGTCATCATTTTCACCGAATCGCAGGAAACGGCGGAATACCTGGCCGGCCGCATCCGCGAGGAAGTCGAACCGGAAACCATTCTCTTCTCCGGGCAATCCAGCGAAGCCGACCATAAGAACGTCATCGCCAACTTCGACGCCAACGCCTTCCAATGCCGGGACGATTACCGGATTCTCGTCAGCACGGAAGTCCTCGCCGAGGGGGTGAACCTTCACCGCTCCAACGTCGTCATCAACTACGACATCCCGTGGAACCCGACGCGCCTCATCCAGCGCGTCGGTCGTGTCAACCGCGTGGATACGAAGTTCGACACCATCCACACGTTCAATTTCTTCCCCACCGAAGAAGGCAATGACGCCATCAAGCTCCGCGAAGCCGCCGAGGCGAAAATTCACGCCTTCATCGAGATGCTCGGCGCCGACGCGCGCCTACTGACCGAAGGCGAGGAAATCAAATCGCACGATCTCTTCGCCAAGCTGACCTCCAAGAAACTGATCACCGGTGAGGACGAGCAGGAAGAAAGCGAACTGGAATACCTCACCGAGATTCGCGAACTCCGCGACAAGAACCCCGACCTTTTCGCCCGCATCAAGCGCCTGCCCAAGAAAGCGCGCTCGACGCGCCTGCTGGCCAAAGCCGCGCAGCCCGTTGTGCCGTCATTTCCTTCGCTGTTGACGTATTTTCGGCAGGGGCGGCTCGACAAGTTCTTCCTCGCGCAACCCGGCACAGCCGAGTCGGCCGAGTTGGACTTCCTCACCACGGTCAAGGTTCTCAAACCTGCCGATCCTGAAGAGAAAAGGCAGAGCATCCCGCCGGACTTCTACGAGTTGCTCGGCAGGAACAAGAAAGCCTTTGAGGCTGCCACCAGCGTCGAGATTGACGACAGCATTCCCAAGCACCGCGGCGGCGCCAACGACGCCTATATCCTGAAGCGGCTCAAGGCCAAAGAAATTCGCCGCTATCAGGGCTACACCGAGGACGACGAGCTTTACATCCAGCAGGTCATACAGCTTCTCACCGACGGCGCGCTCCCCAGGCCCACCACGAAGAAAGTCGCCGAAGCGTTGAGAACGGAGATTGAGCCGCTGAAGGTGCTCGGCATCCTCCGGCGCAACATCCCCTCGTTGTTCTTCCAAGCCACCCGCGCCCAATTGACCGCCCACACGCTCAGCCCGCGCGAGGTCATCCTTTCGTCATGGATCACCACCGAACATCAAATTTGATGTTGCTCGTTTATGGAGTTCACTGTAGAGTTCTACGTCAATGCCAGCGGGTGCTCGCCCGTGCAGGAGTTTCTCGATGAACTCAAGCAAAGCGACCCCGGCGACCACGCGGCGGTGCTGCGAGGTCTGGCGAAGCTGCGGAATCACCAGTATCACCGCGAGCCGCTGTCCAAGGCGCTGGGTGACGGCTTGTTTGAGTTGCGCCACGTCGGCAAGTTGAACACGCGCGTCCTGTGGTTCTTTGTGAAAGGCCGTCGCATCATCGCGGTGCATGGCATCCGCAACAAAGGCCAGGCGATTCCGGCCCAGGACCTCGACACCGCACAGGATCGGATGCGTGACTGGCAGGAAAGATTTGAAACATGAAAAAGACCAACTTTGACATCTATCTGGAAGAACAACTCAAAGACCCCGACTTTGCCGAGCGGTTTGAAAAAGCGGGCGAGGCGTGGGACGTAGCCTTGCAGCTTGCGGCGTTGCGCGAAAAGGCCGGCCTTTCCCAGAAAGACCTCGCGCGTAAACTCCACACTTCGCAGCAACAAATCAGCCGCCTTGAATCGCCCTCCTACGAAGGCCATTCCTTGAGCATGTTGCGCCGCGTCGCCGAGGCCCTCGGCGCGACGGTGCGTGTCATCCTTGAAGCCCCCGGTCAAACCGAACCCATGATTCTCTCGGAAGCCAAAGTTCCTTACAAAATCCGCAGGAAGCCATGAACCGCGACCAAGCCCGCGCTCTCGTCAGCCAGACCTTTACCCAGGCTTTCGACAAGACCCGCTTCCGCAACTTCGCCGTCAACCTGCTCAACGACTTCGACGAGGCGAAGGCGTTCGCCTCAAACTCCACCTACGTCAAGGACGCCTTCAAAGATCACGTCCAGCGTTACGAGCGGCTCGGAACCTACACCTCGCCGGAAAAGGAAAAGCTGGACGTGCTTATCGTCCACCTCACCGCCGAATCCAAACTGGAGCGCGCCCGCACCGCCATCCGCAACTTCGTCGCTGATCACCTCAAGACACGCGACGAGAAGGATGCCGCCCTCGTCGCGTTCGTCTCCCCCGCAGAACAGCAGTGGCGATTCTCCTACGTGAAGATGGAGTATGCCGCCGTCGAGAAAGAGTCCGGCAAGGTCGGCGTCGAAACCCGACTCACGCCCGCCCGCCGCTTCTCCTACCTCGTCGGCGAGGGCGAAAGCTGTCACACCGCGCAGACGCGGTTCCTCAAGCTCCTGCAGGACACCGAGACCAATCCAGAGCTTGCCGCCATCGAGGACGCCTTCAGCGTCGAGGCCGTCACCAAGGAGTTCTTCACCAAATACGCCGAGCTGTTCGGCGACATCAACGCCGCGCTGGAAAAGCTAGTCAAAAAAGACGCGGCCGTCCGCGAGGAGTTCGCGGCGAAGAACGTCAGCACCGTGGACTTCGCCAAGAAGCTCATGGGCCAGATCGTCTTCCTCTACTTCATCCAGAAAAAAGGCTGGCTCGGCGTCGCCAAAGGGCAGGATTGGGGCAGCGGCCCGCGCGACTTCCTGCGCAGAGTGACGCAGACATTCCTGTCTGCGAATCCGGCGGGCAACATCTTCAACGACGTGCTCGAACCGCTCTTCTACGACACGCTGGCCACCGACCGCGGCCACGAGGCATGGTGCCCCCGCTTCCAGTGCCGCATCCCGTTCCTCAACGGCGGCCTGTTCGAGCCGCTCGGCGATTACCACTGGCGCAAGACCGACATCCTCATCCCCAACCGCCTCTTCACCAACACCGACCCCGTCGAGGAAGGTATCACCGGCACCGGCGTCCTCGACGTCTTCGACCGCTACAACTTCACCGTCAACGAGGCCGAGCCGCTGGAAAGGAAGTCGCCATTGACCCCGAAATGCTCGGCAAGGTCTTTGAAAACCTCATCGAGGAAAACCGCCGCAAGGGCCTCGGCTCCTTCTACACCCCGCGCGAGATCGTCCACTACATGTGTCAGGAGAGCCTCATCAACTACCTCGACACCGCTGTAAACGGAGTTGAGCCACGGATTCACACGGATGAAACACAGATGGAAAAGGCTGGGGAAAAAGTAATCCGTGAAAATCTGTGTCCATCCGTGGCTAAAATTCCGCGCGCCGATATCGAGACTTTGATTCACCTCGGCGACCAAGCTGCGCTTTACGAAACGGCCCGGCTCTCTGGCACATCCAGCTACCGACCCCGTCTGCCGAAGAGCATCGAGCATCACGCGAAGTTGATTGATGACAAGCTGGCAGGGATTACCGTCTGCGACCCGGCCGTCGGTTCCGGCGCGTTCCCCGTCGGCATGATGCACGAGATTGTCCGCGCCCGCTCCGCGCTCACGCCCTACTTCAAAGTGAAAGCGGCGTCCCCGCCGCTTTCTTCTCAAAAGACCAGCGGCGAGACGCCGCTTCCACATTATTTCGACCCGGAACTTCCCATCGGGGAAGTCCACGGCGGCAATCTCCCTCATTGGCGACAGGAAGGCGCGACCTATTTCGTTACGTTTCGGACCGCCGATTCCATGCCGGTCGAGCGCGTGGAACAGTGGAAAGCCGAGCGCGCCGAATGGCTCAAACAACATCCCGAACCCCACGACACCGCCACGCGACGCGAGTATTACCAACTGTTTCACGAACGATGGCAAAACTGGCTCGATGAACCCCACGGAGCATGTCATCTCGCCAAACCCGAAATCAGCCCACTCGTCGAAAACGCGCTGCGCCACTTCAACGGCCAGCGATACCGACTGGATGAGTTTGTCGTCATGCCCAATCACGTTCACGCGCTCGTCACCCCACTGGGCAAGCACTCGCTTTCGGAAATCGTCCAAAACTGGAAATCTTTCACCGCCCATCAAATCAACAAGGCGCTCGGTCTCAGCGGCACATTTTGGCAGAAAGAATCCTTTGACCACATCGTCCGCTCAGCGGCACAAGCCGACCGCATCCGTCAATACATCCGCGACAACCCTAAAACAGTCGAAGCGGCGTCCCCGCCGCTTCATGCAGCCGCCACGCCCCTGTCGCTTACTCCTTCAATATCTCCGGAACCAAGCGGCGAGGACGCCGCTTCTACGCGCGCGCCCTACCACTTCAAGCGCCACGCCATCCAGAGCTGCCTCTACGGCGTGGACATTGACCCCGGCGCGGTCGAGATCGCCAAGCTCCGCCTCTGGCTCTCCCTCGTCGTGGACGAGGAGGAAA
>DYDC01000132.1 GCA_020718125.1 Methylacidiphilum sp.
CCGTCCCCGCAGGGGTGCCCCTGCGGAGCACCCCTGCGGGGACGGCAAGACCCGCGCCTCACGCTGCCCATCCACCGCCGTCAGGACGATTCCTGCTTGCGTTTCCTGCTTGGGCACGTCATAGCCTGAGTCAACAAAGGCTCACGAAGACGATGCCCGGCAGCCAGCCGCAAGTGTTGCGTTGGCTACTGGCTCGCGGGCGGGCATTTCCCCGTAGGCGCCTCCGGGCAGGTAGCGCGAGCCTTGAACGAAGTCGCAGCCGTCTTTTTGGATGGCTTCCAACAAACGGGGGATTTCATCGGCGCGGTCTTTGTCGTTGGCTGCCAGCACGACCAGCACGTCGTAGCGTTTGGCGCGCGCATATTCGATCGCCGTCCGAATGGCTGCGCCCACGCCGCGCCGCCGCGGGTGGCGGATGATTGTTGCGCCATGGCCCCGGGCCAGTTCGCCGGTGCGGTCGGTGGAGCCATCGTCCACGAGGAGCATCTCGTCCACCGTGCCGGGAAGGAACCGGGACAGCACGGAGCCGATCTTTATCTCTTCATTGTGCGCGGGGACCGCGGCCAGCACGCGAAGAGGATGCGCGGTCATAGGGCAAGTTTTCTAAGGATGCACAGCAGTGAAATGCCGAAGGGGAAACTGCCGCGCGCCAGCCACCACCGCTCGGAAGCGAACAGCGATTCCAGAAACCCGTTGACCACCGGATGAGGCACGGACAGGTCCGATGTCGCCGCCGCGGGCGCTTTGGGTTTGGCCATGGCTCTCTTCAGAAGACGAAAGGCTATCACGAATGGCGCGAGCAGAAAGTTGTAGTAACTCAACTGAAGGACCTCCACGGGCAAGTTCCGGGCCAGGGCCGCCAGTTGCGTGCGACGGTAGCGGCGCTTGTGCTGGTTGATCTCATCGTGCTCGCTCCAGAGCGATGGGTGGGCGGGGACCGTGACAAACACGATCCCGCCGGGTTTGCAGACGCGGACCAGGTTTTCCACAGCGGCGCGGTCGTCATCCACATGCTCAATCACGTCAAAGGCGCACACGATGTCCGCGCTGTTGTCACGAATCGGCAGATCGGGCAGGCCGCCGCAAACCAAACGGGTTTCGCCGCGCTCTCTGCAAAAGACCAGCGCACGGCTGGAGGTGTCAATGCCCAGTGGCTGGCCCAAGCGACGGAGCATTTCCAGGCTCGCGCCGGGGCCGCAACCGATGTCGGCGATGACGGGTGTGGGTTCTGTCAGCCGATGGCGGCGCAGCAGTGTCTCGATGATTCGTCGTCGCGCGCAGAACCACCAGTGCCGGGTTTCTTCGCGGTAGTAGTCCTCGTAAAAATCCTCACGCATGGGGCGGATCCCCCAAGCGTTGCTTGAAGCCCTTCAGCCGCATGCGCAGCAACCCCCGAACATCCTCCAAGGCCGTGCGGAAAATCTTGACGCGGCTGTCCAGGTCTTCGATCCACTCAACAGGGACTTCGAAAATCCGGAAGCCGTGCTTCTCGGCCAACAGGAGCAGTTCGGTGTCAAAAAACCAGTGATCGTTCTCAATGCGCCGGAGCAGTTGTTGCGCCACCGAGCGGCGCACGGCCTTGAAACCGCACTGGGCGTCGGAGAAGCGACTGAAGAACAGCGACTTGACCAGCAGGTTGTAACAGCGCGAGACCACCTCGCGTTTCAGCGAGCGGGTGGTTTGCGAAGCTTGCAGGATCCGGGAGCCGATGGCGACGTCGTAGCCGATGCTGATGCCGTGCACCAGCAGCGGGAAAAACTTCAGGTTGGTGGACAAGTCCACGTCCATGTAGCTGACGATGTCGGCCCGGCTCTGGCTCCAGACGGTGCGCAACGCCAGACCGCGGCCCTTTTGCGGGATGTGAAGCGCGCGGACGTTCGGGAACCGCCGCTCCAGTTCCTGTGCGATCTGCCACGTGCGGTCGGTGGAGGCGTTGTCCGCGATGACGATGCTCGATGTGAACGTCGTGGTCTCCCTCAGAAAGGCGTGCAGTTTCTCAATACTGGGCGGCAGGTCCCGCTCTTCATTGTAAACCGGTATCGTGATCTCGATGTGCATGACAGTCAGTTAACCGATAGCGCGCACAGCCGTCAACTGCCGAATGGCCGGCCGACTCGACGCGCGAATTCATAGATGCGCCACTCGATCAGAGATGGTTCGCGTTGGATCAATGACCGCCGCTGCCCGGCGTGCATGCCGAGGTAATAGGGCAAGCGCGCCCAGTTTTCCCGACTCATAAGAGGCGCTTGGACGGGGCATCCAAAGCGAACGCGGACTTGGAGCTGTCTGCTCTCCAAGAAGAGGCTGGGGATGGAAACGACGTGTGGATAACCTGGGGAGCGACCGTTTGTTGTGTCCACAGTCTTGGCAGCGCGGTGCCGAAAGCCAGAAAAGCCCAGAGGCTGGGGTGCAAGCCGTAAGCCCACTGGCTGACCAGTTCGGCCACGACGACGATCATCAAGATCATCATGACGGACCGTTGCATCTCGTTGCGGCTGCGGTTCAGGAACCGGAAGCCCTGGCAGAAGAACGAGAACAACACGCCCAGATACAGGGCCAGACCGAGGAAGCCCATCTTCGACCACATCTGGATATATTGATTGTGAGGCGCCGTGCGAATGACTTCCTCACCGAAGTAGCCGAAAAACCACTCGTAGTAACCGCCAAACCCCTGGCCAATCAGCACCCAGAAGGGGTTGGAGAAGATCCTCTCTATTTCCCACTGGAAGCTGTAGAGCCGCCAATGTCCCGTGGGGTCTTGTTGCGGGTTGATGATGCCGAGAAGCTGCCGCTCAAGTTGCGGGATCAACTGCCCGCCAAAAAGTGGGTCCATCATCATGGCGAACAGCCCGAATGCAACGGCCCCAAGCAGGCACAATCCGACGCCCTTGATGAGGTGACGCCGACCGGCGATGGCCACAAAGAGCAGGGAGACCGAGGTGGACACGATGACGGAGCGCAGGGCGCTGTAGAACACCAGCGCGAGCAGCACGACGAAACAGGCGCTCGCCACGAGGCGATACCGCTTGATCTGGTCCCGTCCGAGAAGGACGCCGAGAACAATGACGTTCAGCGCCCCCTGAAAGGCGACGCTCCCAGGTCCCAGTAAACGGGGCCTGAAACCTCCTCGGGCGAAATAATACACCAGCTCCAAGCCTGTTAGCACACACGTCCAACCAAGCCACTTGACCGCCGTCTCCGCGTGTTCAGGACGGGTCACGTGGTGGATGATGAAGAAATACGTGATGGCGAAAATAATCTCACGCGACTCACCGATTGCAGAATGACCGTGATTCAT
This sequence comes from Methylacidiphilum sp., assembly GCA_020718125.1. Lineage (GTDB taxonomy): Bacteria > Verrucomicrobiota > Verrucomicrobiia > CAIQCK01 > CAIQCK01 > JACRKA01. The sequence goes on from DYDC01000132.1 coordinate 3,299, forward strand.
TACGCCTCGGGCAACGCAAACAATACCCCAGACCAGAAACGCCAGCACCCATCGGTCGGTGGCGGCGTAAAGGCGGGTTTGTCGCATGCAACCACGGAAGAATTCCATGATCAGAAAACAGCCAATGAACACGTCTCCCGGATAAACCAGCGCCCCGCCCAAACCCATCATCGTGCCGCCCCGCAGAAAATTCGGGATCCAAGCTGACAGCCCCACGAAGAGCAGCGCCGTATAAAAAGGCCACGTCAAGATGGCCACTGCTGCCAGCAAGGCCACGACGGCCAGCACCGCCATCATCCATTGGGAGATCACCATCGACGCGAATTGATAAGCAAACACCACGACGCACGCCCAGATCAGCAGAATCAAGAATAGCCGCGGATTGTATTCGATCCGCTGGACCAGTTGGTTGTAGTAGCGCGAACTGCTCATGCTGTATCAGGTGGCTACTTTGCCAGAAAATTGCCGCGTTTCAACTCCAGAATCTCCCTCCACGCCGGTGCCTGTAACAGTAGCACGGTATGCGCCAAGGCTTCAGATGGAGTCATCTTCATGGATCATCAAACACCATCAAACACATATATGGCTGGCGGGTCCGTTTTGTGCCGGTCTATCCACCGCACGAGTTCCTCCATGCTGCGGATGTCTCCGTGCAAGATTGCGAGCAGCAGATCGTGGGTGATGATGGTGTTGAATCTGTTGGTGTAAACCGCGCCCGCCGAAGTCCCGGCAAGCTTCAGGATGAAAGGAACGCGATTATCCGGCTTGCCGGCGGCGAAGCTCGCTTCTTCCGCCGTGAACATCGGATCCTTTTGGAACAGGTGTGGTCGAAACCTATGATCCGACGACACCAAGACAGTCGTCTTGTCCCACAACCCAGCCTGTTCCATGTTGCGGCGCAGTTCGCCCAGTGTTCTGTCCGCAAGCACCAGATTGTCGAAGTAATTGCCGCCAGTCACGGAAAACTCTTTTTTCCGTCTGTCAAAAATGCCGGGCAAGTGCGGGGCCCAGTGGTGGATCAGCGTGAGGGAGAGGTTGGGGTCTGTGGCCACAGCGATCGCGTCTCGCTGAATTCGCCGCCATAATTCCAAACTCAGGACACGAAGATTCGACTCTTCGGCCGGCGGCGGGGCGTACTTATTCAGGGCCGTGCGCAATAAGGGAATATGCTTGCCGATCTCCCAGATAATGCCGAGCATGCTCCCGCCAAAGGTAAGATTGAAATTGTGCGCTGCCACCGTCGGGGTGTACCACGAGCACTTATCGAGATCGTTTCCGATCATCCGGCCATAAGGAATATGCCAGCCAACCAGAGCCGTGCGTCCACCATAGCTGCGTGCGCGACTGAAGATACTCGGTTGTGTGCTCCACCTGACCCGTTCATTGGTTCCGGCAAAGGTCAGTGTCAACTCCGAGGGGCTTGTCTTCTTGACCACCGAGACGGTTTTCCCTGCGATCAGTGACGGGAGAGAATAAATCGTGGCTCCGGCCGGCGGCCAGGCGTCGGTTGCAAACAAAGATTGACCGCGCAGGCGGTCAAACTCCGGCAAGGTAACTGAAGGCAATCGCTCGCCAAAAGCCGCGCGATAGTCCATTTCATCGAAAATGATCCACACAACTCTGGAGGCAAGCGGCGCGCCGCCCGTGGCTTTGGCCGGGCCTGCGACGGAAGCGATTACGCAGCTTGTCTGAACCAAGAGCCATGAAGCCTGCGCGAGGTTTATCAAAGCAAAAGGGGCAAGAACACCCACAGTCATACTCGCCAGGCGGATGAAGCGGTCGGACCAACGCGCCAGCGCAAACACAAGCAGACCGCCTGCAAGGGCGAGCAGAGCGAAGAATGCGGTCGTTCCCATCCGTTCTGGCAGGTTCCAGCGCGCTGGCCCGAGAAGCATAAGACGCGTCTCGTTCAACGCGAACAGAAAGAACAACAGAAAGGCCACTCGCGCCCAGGGCAGGAAACGCCCAGCTTGCCACTTGCGCAGCAGCGTGGCGGCGAAAAAAAACAAGGCAGCCAGCAGCAACGTGTCGCACAACGCTGCAGCATAGTCCTGCCATCTCGGTAAGTCAGTGAGGAAAAACATGACGTCCGGATTATACAGCAACCTGCGCCAGGCCCCTATCAGGCAGAGGTTCGCCAGAGAGATGGCCAGCACCGCGTCTTTGACCATTCGACGCACAGGATGCCCCTTGGTGTCAATGACGCGGAGAAGATGCGCTCGAAGATCTTTCTTCGCCATCATGCTCAAGAAATTGTCCCCTTCTTGCGAAGCAGGTAAAGCGAGCGATGCGTGCCGGCCAAGTGAGTCGCGCGCAGAATGTCGAACGATGGTTTGCAGGCGGTCTCGAACACATCATGGTCCAAATCGGCATGGAGATGTTCCCGGCCCCGCGTCAGCCGGCGAAACATCGCGTCCTGAGGTTTCACAAACTCGATCACGGCGAGATCAGTCGTCAGTTGCGCCGTCAGTTCCAGGATTTCTTCCAGCGGAATCCGCTCCGTCACCAGCAGATGGTGAAGTGCTGCCAGCATGAAGACACAATCAAAAGCGCCGGTCGCGCGCTGCAAGAAGGCCGGGCACTCGCGGTTGCGCCAGCCCACCGCCGCGCTCGGCCGCGACAAGTCCACGACCAAAGGCAGGATGTTCAACTTCTTCTCCCGCGCCCGCCGCCAGATCGCCCCCACGCACGGCGGATCGTAATCAACCGCCACGGCTTCCGCGCCCGCCTCGGCCGCCATCGCGCTGAAGTGGCCGGTGTTGGCGCCAATGTCCAGCACGCGTTTCGGCCTGAACTCGCGCAAGACGCCGCCCACAAAATCCTCCTTGGCCGCAAACGACGCGTCCGCGTAGCTGTGTGTGGCCATGTAGTTGGACCAGACGGAATCTTCACGCGCTTGGGGGTTGAGCGATTCCAGCTTCCGGCGCAGCCGTTTCAGCAGCATTTCCAGGATAAACCGCGCCTTTTCCGGGTCGCTTAGCGGGCGGCTTTGGTAGATCGAATCGCCTTGGCGTTCCGCGTTGCCCGACAGCCACGCGGGCATGCTCACCAACGACAACACCGGCGGCCACAACTTCTCCAGCGGCCCGCACATGCGATAGACTTCCTGCGGTTCCAACCCATCCCGGTGTGTGGTGAACAGGTCGGCGAGCCGGATGCCCCACCGCCGGTTCACCAGCAGCGGCAACAAAAACGTGCGCACAAACTGCGCATACGGCAGCCACACCGGATCGCCTGCCACCCGCCGCTCAAACGACAAGACATCCACAAACACCGGCTGGCTGCCGCGAAACAGGATGTTGTAAGGCGTGGCGTCCTTCAGGCCAAAGCCATCCGCCAGCGACTCCTCGGCAAGGTCGAGCGTCAACCGGCCCGCTTCAAACAACATCTCCGGCGTCCACTCATAGGGATAACTGGGGAACGACACGCGCTCATGCTCAAACACATGCCTCCCTGCCGTCCGCGCGGCCAGTTTCCTGGAGACGATCTCCCGCCATCGGACCAATTCAGCCTCTTCCAGTTTCCGCGTCGCGATCAACCGGCCGTCGGCAATGAGTCCCCGGGCACAGTTGGAATTCAGAAACCCTTCCAGGTCGGGCACATTTTCCGCCGCGACGAAACGCAGGATTTTGTTTTCCAAAATGCAGCAAAATCCCGCGGGATCACGAAAGGAACTGACAGCATCTTCGGTCATTGGCAGCCGGCCATCTCTGGAGGACTAACATCAGGCCGTATCAAGGCCGATCACGATGCAAGAGCTTTCGCACCTGCCTAAGCAGGAAATCTCGGCTCTTCTTGAAGTAGAAAGCGCAACCGACAATAGCACCGATCAGTAGTTGCCAGAGCAGCAACCCGGATCCAGGATCAATGTATGCAATGAACATAGTAACTACTCAGGTGCCCGCCCGCCATGGGCGGACACCTGAGGGAATTGGCGACAGCCAATCCCGTGAGCACAGCGCATAGTCTACCCCACACGAACGCAATAGAAAAACAGTTCGTTTTTTTCTGGACTCAGCCCGCTTGTTTGTCGTAA
>DYDC01000133.1 GCA_020718125.1 Methylacidiphilum sp.
CGGCGCGGGTCGGGCATCTGGCGGAAGAGTTCCATCAGACTGCGCTGGTGGCCGACGGGCAGCGCGCAGCGGGCGGCTCCGGGGCGGGCGTCATCACGGCGTTGGGCAGCCTCGAGTGCTACTTCCAGTGGCTCCAGTTCACGATCTGGGAACTCACATCCGTCACGCAGATCAACCGTCGCTGGGCGTTGAAAGCCATCGAGGAAGCCGGCCGCACCATGGTCACCGAGCCGTTGCCGGTGTGACCTGCTTGGCCGGAGGTCTGCCGTTCCCCCTCTCCACCGCGGTCAGCGCCGTGTCACCAGCAGTGGCGATGGTGACGGTAGCCGCGGTAGAAACCGAAGCTGAAGCTGACAGGGGGATGCCACGGGTCGTAATAACAGGCCGGCCCGTAGTAGTAGGTCACAGGCGGCGGCGCGTAGTAATAAACGGGACTTGGCGCCGGATAGACCGGATAGGCACGGACGACCTGTTCGGCACGGACGACGGTCTCCTGTTTTGGCGTGGCCGGCGTGGTGGCGGTCTTCTCGTAGGTGGTCGTGCCCTCCGCCTTCGGCTTGGCAGGCTCGCCGCGCTTCTGCTGCATCACGCCAATGACGCGCTCACTGACCCCTTCGCGCTTGAGCGCCTCCACGTCCTGCTGGCTGAGATAGAAGTTTGAGCCGCTGGACTCGATGGTCTGGATGATAACGTCATCGTTGACACCGGCACGGCGCATTTTGATCACGTCTTCGCCGGTGATCGTTGCTGCTGAGACAGTCATAGCCGCTGCCAGCGCCACCCCGTTAATTGCAATGTGTTTGAACATGTTCATGGCGTCCTTTCTGACGTGCCACGGCCTAATCTTATTGAATCGAAGCCGGGATGCAATGCGGGCTTTGCGCCAAGTGCGGGCCGCATGATAGGCTGGCGGCGATGACATTGGTGGACACACATGCGCACCTGACGGATCCGAGGTTCCGCGACGACCTCGATGCCGTGGTCCAGCGCGCGACGGAGGCCGACGTCAGCGCAATCCTTTCGCTGGCGACGACGCTGGAGGACTGCGAGGCAACCTTGAAACTGGCAGAGCGGTTCCCGCAGGTCTATGCGGCCGTAGGCGTGCATCCCAATCACGCCGCCGAGGCGCCGGAGGACGCGGGTGCGGCGCTGGCGGAGTTTGCCCGGCATCCGAAGGTCGTCGCCATCGGCGAGACAGGGATGGATTACCACTATTTGCCCGGCAGGCAGCATGGCGGGACGGTTGCAGATGACGCCGCGAGCAAGGCGCGGCAGCGCGATTTGTTCGTCCAGCAATTGGAGTTGGCGGCGAGGCTGGACAAACCGGTGGTGATCCATGAGCGGGAGTGTGCGGACGATTTGCTGGGGCTGCTCGCGTCGTATCGCGGCCGGCTGCGCGGGGTGTTCCACTGCTTCGGCGGGCCGCCGGAGGTCGCGCGACGCGCGCTCGACCTGGGCTTCCATGTGTCGTTTACCGGCATGCTGACGTTCAAGAGGACGGCTGCCCTGCGGGAATTGGCCGTGCAGTTGCCGCTCGACCGGGCAATGCTGGAGACCGATTCGCCCTACATGGCGCCGGAGCCGCATCGCGGGAAGCGCTGCGAGCCCGCTTGGGTGGTGGAAATCGCCAAGGCGCTGGCTGCGGCGCGCGGCGTGCCGCTGGAGGCCGTGGCGCGCGAGACGACGGAGACCGCGCGACACCTGTTTGGAATCCACTAGTGTTGTGTAACAGCGTCGGCTTTACAGTGATTCGGCGCGAAAGACTGTAAAGGCTTCTCAGTTACACAACACTAGGTTGTCCTGGTTTTCGCCGTCCTCAAGCCTGTCATCATTCGAAGCCGGAGCGATGGGAGGCTACGCCGAGGCCGCTTTTTGTTCCGGCGTGCGGCTGAGCTGGACGGCGAGGCGGATGGCCGCGATGAGGCTGGCCGGGCTGGCCACGTTCTGGCCGGCGATGTCGTAGGCCGTGCCGTGGCCGGGCGAGGTGCGTATGAACGGCAGGCCCAATGTCAGGTTCACGCCGGTGTCGAAGGCGAGCATCTTCAGCGGCGCGAGGCCCTGGTCGTGATACATCGCCACGACGGCGTCGAACTCGTTGTTGTAGGCTTCGCGGAACAGCGTGTCGGCCGGGCGCGGGCCGTGGACGTTGATGTCCTTCTTGGCGGCGGCGGCGACAGCCGGGGCAATGATGCGGATTTCCTCGTTGCCGAAGGCGCCGCCATCGCCCGCGTGGGGGTTGAGGCCGGCCACGCCGATGCGGCGGCGCTGGATGCCGAACTTCGGCAGCCATTCATGAACCAGTTCGATGGTATCGAGGATCTTTTGTTTGCTGACGGCACGCGGCACTTCCTTGATGGCCAAGTGAGTTGTGGCCAGCGCCACCCGCAGCCATGAGGTCTGCGGGAGGGCGCCAGGAATGGTGGGTGGCTTCAGGAACTGGCCGACGAGCATCATGGCGACGCGTCTGGCGTGGGTGAGTTTGCCCAGAAGCTCGGTTTGGCCGGGAACCTTGATGTCGGCCTTGTGGAGGCCGGCTTTGTTGAGCGGCGCGGTGACAAGCGCAGCGATCTTCTTCGATTTGGCGAGCTTGATGCCGTGGGTAAGCCACTCCACGGCGGCTTTGGCGGCGATCTTGTCGGGCTTGCCCGGCTCGATGGCGCTCAGGTTGAACTTGCCGACTTCGATCAACTCGAAGTTGGGCCGCACACCGAGGGCGCGGCAGACGCGTTCGAGGACAGCGCCGCTGCCAATGACGGCGTAGGGGGTGGTGGGCGGCAGCTTGCCGCTGGCCAGTGCTTTGACCACCACTTCCGGGCCGATGCCCGCCACGTCGCCGAGGGTGATTGCAATCAGGTTTTCAGCCATAGTGACCTCCGTTAGAAGTATCGGATGTATGCCTTTTTCTTGAGCCGCTCAATCCAGCGTTGCTGCAGCCGGTTTCGCTGCTCCTGGATCAGTATTTTATCGATGTCGCTGCGGACCTCCGTCATGGGCCGCATGCGCGCCGGTTTCTCCTCATCCACCTGGATGAGGTAGAAGCCGTCGTCGGTTTCCACTACACCGCTGTGCTGGCCCGCCTTCAGCGAGAAGGCCGCATCGGCCAGTTCCTTGCGCAGTCCCGATTCCTTGTCCACCCAACCCCAATCCCCGCCAGCCGCGCGCTGGTTGCCCGAAGAGTAAACGTTCGCCAAATTCGCAAAGTCAGCGCCCGCGTCCAGCTTCTGCGCGAGGTCGCGCGCGAGCGCGGCGGCCTCGTCGGTGCTGGCGCCGGCTTTCCGGATGACGATCATCCGCAACCGGACCCGGTAGGGTTCCTTGAACTTGTCCTCGTGCTGGTTGTAGAAGGTTTCGATTTGCGCGGGCGAGACGACCAGTTCCGAGGACACTTCTTTTTGCCGCAGTGCCTGCACGATAAACGGCTCCTTCACGTATTTCTGCTTCCACTGGTCAATCGTCAGGCCGCGCGCCTGGAGCGTGCGGATCAGCGCGTTCTTGTCGCCGCCGTATTGCTCCTCGATGATCTCCTTCATCCGGTTGTCGAAAACATAGTCCGGGATCTTGTAGCCCTTTTCCTGATACTCCTGCAGGATGAGCGCGCGCTCTACCAGCGTGTTGAGCGCGTCCACGCCGGCCTGTTGAATTTTCTTGTCTCGCTCCTCGCCGTTGTAGAGACGGTAGGCGTTCTGAATGGCGGGCGTCGCCAGTTCGCGCACGTCGGAGTAGGTCAGAATCCGATCGTTAACGATGGCGGCGATTCCATCTACCGTGTCCGCCGGGGCTTGGGCGGTGGCTATAAGAAACAGCACTGTAGCCGCAGCGCCGAAATACGTCTTCCCCATATAAAGCGCGGACATAATGCCAACGATTTCAGGTCACATCAAGCCTGAAATCAAGAACAACGCAACACCTTGCAGTTCCGATGTTTACAATCAATCCAGCAGGCTAAACTAACCGTTTTGACCTGCCAGAAACCCTCCCAAGTTCCAGCAGTATCCGGTGGATGTCCGCCAATTTCGCCTTCGCCGTAGTCCCGGTCAGCCGTGGGAATCTGCCACCGAATTGCACCAAATCGTTGCCGCAGCTTAACATGATTTTTTCGCCCCGCGTCTCAATCATTGTCACGCCCAGTTCGCCGGCTGTCAGCTTCACCGCAGCCAGTTGCAGCAACAGCTCCGCCGACTCCGGCAGCGGCCCGAACCGGTCGCGCAACTCCCGCCGCAGCACGCCGAGTTCCTCCAACGCCGCCGCCTGCGCCAGCCGCCGATACATCTCGATCCGTTGCCGGTCGTCGCCGATGTAGTTATGCGGCAGGAAACACGGCTCTCGCATCAGTTCCGCTTCCTTTGCCATTCCGCATTCCGCATTCCGCACTCCGCATTCACTGGGCGTCATCGCCAGGAAATCCAGCCGCGTCCTCACCTCGACACGTGGTTTCACCACCTGCCCCTTCAACCGCCCAACGCTCTCGCGCAGCAACTGGCAGTAAAGCTCGAACCCCACCGCCGAGATGTGGCCGCTTTGTTGCTTGCCGAGGATGCTGCCCGCGCCGCGGATCTCCAAGTCGCGCATGGCGATCTTGAACCCGCTCCCCAGCGACGAATACTGCCGGATCGCGCTCAGCCGTTTCCGCGCCGTGTCGAACAAATGCCCGTGCCGCGGCAGCATCAGGTAGGCGTAGGCCTGGTGCTTGTAGCGTCCCACGCGCCCACGGAGCTGGTAGAGGTCCGCCAGCCCGAACCGGTCCGCGCGGTCAATGATGATCGTGTTCGCGTTCGGGATGTCCAAGCCGCTCTCGATGATCGTCGTGCAAAGCAGCACGTCCACCTCGCCGTTGACGAACCGCCGCATCACGTCCTCCAGTTCGTCCTCGTCCATCTGCCCGTGGCCAATCCCGACCCGCGCCTCCGGCGCCAGCTCGCGGATGCGCAACGCCAACTTTTCGATGTCGTGGATGCGATTGTGCAGGAAGAACACCTGCCCGTTCCGCCCCAACTCGCGCCGGATCGCGTCGCGGATCACCCGTTCGTCATAGGCGCACACCGTCGTCTGCACCGGCAGCCGGTCCGCTGGCGGCGTGTCGAGGCTCGACATGTCGCGCAGGCCCATCAACGACAGGTAGAGCGTCCGCGGGATCGGCGTCGCCGTCAGCGTCAACACATCCACCAACCGTCTCAGCAGCTTCAGCTTCTCCTTGTGGGCCACACCGAACCGTTGCTCCTCGTCCACCACCACCAGGCCCAGGTCGCGAAACTCCACGTCACCGCTCAGCAGCCGGTGCGTGCCGATGACGATGTCCAGCGAGCCGTCCCGCAGCGCCTTCACGATGCGGTTCTGCTGCCGCTGCGTGCGGAACCGGCTCAGCATCTCGACCCGCACCGGGTAGTCGGCCATCCGTTCGCTGAACGTGTTGAAATGCTGCTGCGCCAGCACCGTCGTCGGCACCAGCACCGCCACCTGCCGGCCATCCATCACCGTCTTGAACGCCGCCCGCACCGCCACCTCGGTCTTGCCGTAGCCCACGTCGCCGCACAACAGCCGGTCCATCGGCTTGGCCTGCTCCATGTCGCGCTTGATCTCCTCGATGGCCGTGAGCTGGTCCGGCGTCTCCTCATAAATGAACGCCGCCTCGAACTCCCGCTGCCACGGCGCGTCCGGCTTGAACGCGTGCCCCGGCAATGACGCGCGCGCCGCCTGCAACTCCAGCAACTCCGCCGCGAGATCGCGCGTCGCCGACTCCGCCGCGTCGCGCGCCTTGCGCCACGCCGGCGTGCCGAGCTTCGAGAGTGGCGGCGTCATCCGGCCCGCGCCGACGTAGCGCGTGATCAGGCGCGCCTGGCCGACCGGCACGTAGAGCTTGCCGCCCTCGGCGTATTCAATCGCCATCACCTCCTGTCGCGCGCCGCCCACCTCCACCTCCTGCAAGCCCAGATACCGCCCGATGCCGTGCTCGATGTGAACGACGAAGTCGCCCTCGGCCAGTTCGCTGATGTCCGTGATGCGGCGCGTCTCGCCCGGCAGCCGGCGCGCCAGCTTACGCGGCCGCAGCACGCGGTAGCGGCCAAAAATCTCCGCGTCGCTCACCACCACCAGCCCCGCGTCGGGCCAGAGGAACCCCTGCGTCAACGTGCCGATCTCCAGCCGCAACGGCACATCATCGAGCTGCTGCAACTTCAGAATCTCCTTCAACCGTTGCCGCTCGCCCTCGTTGTTGCAGAAGATGAAGACGTCGTAATCTTCCCCGGCCCAGCGGCGCAGTTGCGCGAAAAACTTCTTCCGCTCCTGCTCCGCCAGTCCCGGCTCCGGCGCGGCGCCCGTCACCGGACGGTAGGCGTCCAACGAGTTGATCGTCAACTCCACGCCGCCCGCTGTCACCACGTCGCTGAGCGCCACTCCCCTGTAGCGGCGGTCTCTGACCGCCGTCATCAGCCGCGCATAAGGCAGGTGAAACGGATCATCCACCGGCAGTTCCACCGCGTAGCGCGCCGCCGCCTGCGCCAGCCGGTCCGGCTCGTCGAACATCAGAAGCGTCCCAGGCGGCAGGAAGTCCAGAAAATCGCCAAGCCACTCACGGTGCTGCTGAAGCAGCCCGATTTCGCCAGCCGGCGAAATCACGCACGTCTCGACCCGCTCGCCGCTGACCTGTGTGGCCACGTCAAACCGCCGCAGCGACTCGACCGAATCACCGAAGAACTCCACCCGCAGCGGCGTGTCGGCGTCGAGCGGGAACAGGTCGAAGATGCCGCCGCGGACGGCGAACTGACCGCGCTGTTGCACTTGCGCCTCGCGTTCGTAGCCGAGCCGCACGAGCTTGCCCGCAAGCGAATCCATCGCCGTCTCCTGCCCGACGCGCAACTCCAGCAACTGGCTGCGGAACGCCGCCGGCGAGAACGTCCGCTGCAAGAGCGCCTGAACCGACGCGACGACGATGGGCGGGCCGCAGCGGAACGCGTGAGCGCTCCGCTCTGGAGGGTTCGAGGGCGCGCGGCCCGCGGCGGATGGCGGAACGCTCACGCGTTCCGCTACGACGGCGGACAAGCTTGCCAGCACCCGCAGCCGATCCGCGATCACGTCCGCGCTTGGCAACTGGCTGCTGTGCGGCGGCGACTCCCATGCGGGGTAGAACTGCGGCGTCGCGCCAAAGGCGATGAGGCTGAGTTCCCAAGCCTCCTGCGACTTCAGCCCGTCGGTGACAATGAGAAGCGGCCGCCCCAGCTTGTGCGCCAGCAACGCCGCCACGAACGGGCGCGCTGGTTCAGCCACCGGCGCCAAAGACAAAAAGCCCCCTGCATCAACCGCCGCGGCGACCCGGGGGGTCACCGGGCAGTCCAACGCGACCTGAACCGGTCCTTGTTGTGCCACAAACTGAAACTGCCACGGCAAC
>DYDC01000134.1 GCA_020718125.1 Methylacidiphilum sp.
GCAATCATCCCGCGGCAAGGCTGTCGTGATGGCGGGGAAAAGCGCAGTCCTTTCTCATCCCCGCCCCTTTCTGCCTCCTGTTCCTCAGTTCAGATGCCGCAGCCGTGGTGCGTTCGTGGCTTGCGCAGTGGGGGAATTCCCTGCGCGACCCCGACAAAGCGCTGACTGAGCTCGATGTTGCTGAGTTCCTGCTGCAAGACCAGCCGAAAACTGAAAGTGCGAATGTGACCCGAAGCCTGTGGAGGGAAAACATCCAAAACGCCAAGGTGGTGATTTACGCAGTGTCAACCCGGCGACTCGCTGACGTTCGCGTTCAAGATAAACTCAGAGAGATTCAGATAACCGCCTCGGAAGCTGAGAAAGCTGCGGCCTCACCGCCGGGCCGGACGCACTAATCTGGCGCGGCGCAACGAGGCAAACTGCAGCAAGACCGGAGAAATCGGAACGCCACTGGCAGCGGGGGGCTGGCGACCGGCTGTGTTGCACAAAGTGAACCACTGCTGACAGCGTTCTTTGAGTTGCGGAAGATGTTGCGGCAAACCAAGGCCATTTGACTTCAGCAACCACGCCTGCTACAACAGCGCCACTCACCCGAGATGAGCTTGCTCGAACATTCATATCGGCACTGCCAGCGCGTCGCGAAGGCGCGGGCGAGGAATTTCTACTACTCGTTCTACGCCTTGCCGCAGGAGAAACGCGGCGCGATGTGTGCCATCTACGCGTTTTTCCGATACTGCGACGACCTCAGCGACGACGCCAGCAGTGTCGAGGCCGCCCGGCAGAACCTCCGCTGCTGGCGCGCGGTGCTCGATGCGGCTTACGCGGACACCGCCGGCGGGGCGCTGCTGCCCGCCGACCAGCCGGGCGCCGCCTCGGCCAACGCGATGCTGCCGGCGTTCAACGACACCGTGCGGCGTTTCAAGATTCCGAAGGACTACTTCGCCGAGTTGATCGCCGGGACGGAGATGGACCTCGACGTGAAACGGTATGAGACGTTCGAGGACCTTTACCGCTATTGTTACCGCGTCGCCTCCTGCGTCGGGCTGTCGGTGATCCACATTTTCGGGTTCACGGACAAGGAGGCCGAGCAGCACGCCGAGTGGTGCGGCATCGCCTTCCAGTTCACCAACATCCTCCGCGACGTGCGCGAGGACGCCCAGATGGGCCGGATTTACCTGCCGCTGGAGGACCTCCGCCGCTTCGGTGTGACGGAGGAGGACATCCTGTCTTCGCGCCCGCCGTCGGCGTTTGTGGACCTGATGCGGTTCGAGTCGCAGCGCGCGCACGACTACTACGAGAAATCGCGGCCCCTTCTCCACATGATCCACGCCGACAGCCGTGAGGCGCTGGTGGCCTTGATGGAGATCTACCACGGCCTGCTGAAGAAGATCGAACACACCGGCTTCGACGTGTTTGCGCGGCGAGTCTCGCTGCCGACGTGGAAGAAGGCGCTCATTGCCATCAAGAGCGTCCTGCGCAGCCGCGGCGGCCGGTGATTGGCCCCCGGTTGGCCGCCGCATTCAGCGTTTGTTCCCTGCGGTGTCGAATGTTCCCGCCTGGCTCGATGGCAACGGCTTCGCGCCGTGTTCGACGGCCGGTTTTTCAATCGCCGCCTCGAAATAGGTCAGCCGGATGCCGAGGTCGCGGATGAGGCGCTTGAGTTTCGGGCTGAGCAGCGCGGTCGTCTCGCTGGCGTGGTCGTAGTCCGGCTGCCAGCGATGGAGGATGGGGTCGTTGTCCTTGCCGGGGTGGAAATAGATTTCCGTGACGCCGTCTTCGAGGTGGCAGAGCACGCGCGTGAGGTAGTCCTCATCGAGATGGCCGGTCTGGAGCAGGCCGTAGATCGCGTCGGGCGATCGAAAGCCCGCCCGCGCAATGCGCTTGCGCAGGCCGAGGGTCAGCAGCCAGAAGAACGCCAGCCGCGCCAGCTTTTGTTTGAGGAACCGCCGGTCGAGCATCAGGGAGGCGAAGCTCTCGCGCGGCACGCGCAGGAAGCGGATGCCGTGCTCACGGCCCAGCTTGGCGATGATTGGGAACACCACCGGATGGGCGTGCAGGTGCATGTGGGTGTTGATGTGGGACGGGCGCAAGCCGGTGGCGAGGAACTTGTCCATCTGCGCCCGTGCCTCGCGTTCGATCTGCTGGCTGACGCCGGGCACGAGAAACCACTTCAGGCCGGCCACGATGGGGTTGTTGTGGAAATCGCCCGCTTCGTCGGTGATGGCGGGAATCTCCGCGCGCGGGAGGATCGCCCGCGCCTGGAGCAGGCAGATGTGCACGCCGACGCTGAGTGTGGGCGTGGGGCGCGCCAGGTCCACCGCGTGGTCGAAGTCGTAGCCGCACGGCATCAGGCTGGCGCTGGTGAGGATGCCGTGTTTGTGGGCGCGGATGATCGCGTCGTTCATCGAACGCGCGTAGCCGAAGTCATCGCCATTGGTTACAAGCTGCTTCATGACACCCGCGTTGTGTTGGATGCCGCGCAAATCTTCCACCTTCGATGCCAATCCGCAACGCGCGCAGCCAGGCCCGGCCCGCACGGGCGGTTTTACTTTGCGGGCAGCTTCTTCATGAACTGCTCGGCGCGCTGTTTCAGCTTGGGCAGTTCGGCGGCCCAGTCGGGCGCAGGCTCTGCGGCGAGGACGCGCTCGAGGTGCTTGCGCGCGTCCTTGTATTTGCGGGTCTTGATGTAAGCTTCGGCGAGCGCGAGATGGTTTTCAGGAAAACCCGGGTTCTGGTCGCAGGCGTTCTCGAGCTTGTCAACGGCCTCGTCCACGTCGCCGACGCTCGTGGGCCACGGCGGCGCGTTGAGGTAAATCAGGCCGAGGACGCGGTCGGGACCGCTGTGGTCAATGCCGCCGCCGATCGGCTCGTCGGCTTTCTTCAGTTCCTTGACCATCTTGGGAACCAGCGCCAGCCCTTGGGACGGCACGGCGTCGGCGTGCATCGCGTAGCAGAGCGCCATGTAGTAGTGGCCTTCCTTGCGGTCGGGATCCACGAACGTGCAGCGTTGGGCGTAGCCGACGCCTTCGTCGGCGATCTTGAGTTGTTGCGGTTTGTCTTTCGCGTCGCCAGCCTGCTCGGCCAGCCATGCGCAGGCGCGGGCGGCGCGCCAGAGCGCCTGGACGTTGTAGGGCGCCAGCTTCAATGCCAGGCGCAGGTCGCCGAGCGATTTCCCGGCGTTACCCGGTGTTGCGCGTTCCATCCAGAGCTTGTCGGCTTCCTCGACTTGCCTCTGGACTTCGTCCATCTCGGTGTCTGTAAGGAGGCGGTCAGGACCGAGCCGGGCGGTGCGAAAGCGCGGGGCGAAACAGCCCGTCCCAAGCACGCAGACGGAAGCTGCGAGAAGACAGAGGATGCGCGCGCTCATGATCGGGATCGGCTTACTCGCCGTAAAGCTTCCGCGCCGCCTCGTAGGCCGCCGCATCCGGCTCGGCGAATCCCGTCAGCGTCATCGTTTCGCGAAGCGCGGCGGTGGAATTGTCGCCGCCCATGCCGAGCAACGCCTTCTTCAGCGCGGCGATGTCGGCGTCGGTCGCGACGCCGTCGAGCGCCACCAGCGGCGCGGTCGGCAGGTCCGGCGAGCGATGCACCTGCTTCAACAACTTCGCCTCGTCCAGCGTGCCCAGTGAATCGTGCTGGTGTTGGTCGAGCAACGCGAGATCGGCTTTCTTTTCCTCGCCGGCGACCTGTTTGATGGCGCGCAGGCCGCTGGAGACTTCCTTGAGCTTGAAGGCCGCCTCGGCGTCCTTGCCGCCGAGGACGACGCGGCTGACGAAGGTTCTGTCGTAGAGCAGATTGCTGATGAGCTTGAGGCCCTTGGCGGCGTCGAGGCTGGCGGGGCCGTCGGCTTTGCGGCCGAGGATGTAGTAGCCGTCGGTCTTGCGTCCGCCCGGCAGGCTTTGGGCCACAAGCTTCATCTTCAACTTGCCCGCCTGCGCGAGATAGACCGGCAGGCCGACGAGGGCGAAGGCGGGTTTGTTCTTGGCGATGGCGGCGAGGCCGGTTTCGAGATCGTTCTCAAAGGAGACCTTCAGCGACCCGGCGGGCCAGCCGGCAGCCTTGGCCAGATAGTCGCCGAATTCGATCATGACGCTGGCGGCGTCTTCGGCGCTGCCGGGAGCGCCGGGATAAAACACCATCAGGTCTCTCGGGCCGGCCACAGCGACCGTCAGTCCGAGCCACAACGCGATGACAACTCCCAGTCCTTTGTTTTTCATGGCGAATCCAGCTTGCGGGGCAAGTGGGCGCGCACTATAACGACCGGGCTTGGCGGCGTCAATGGGAGCTTGCATGGCGGCCTGTTGACGCGCCGAACCGGAAAACTTTCAATCATGAGCGACCAACATCGCGGCGCCGTCTCGGCCTTTTTCCAAACCAAACTCCTGACCCGGCTGGCCAGCCTCATCCTGAACTGGCCCCGCGCGGTGCTTGTCGTCGCCGCGCTGCTCACCGCCGCCAGCGTCTGGCTCACCTTCACCCGCATGGAGATGAAGACCGCTCACAGCGACCTGATTTCCGAGCAGGACCGCAACGTCAAGCTGCTCAACGAGACGATGGAGGAGTTCGGCACGCCCTACGTCCTCATCACGGTGCTGGAGTGCGAGCCGGCGCAGTTCAAGGCCCGCCGCCAGCTCGCCGCGCAGATGAAACGCAAGCTCGAGGCGATGCCCGACTTGGTCAAGAGCGCCGATTACCGCCTCGACCTGACGGCGTTGAAGGAACGCGAGCTTTACCTCGCCGGCGCCAACGACCTCGCCGAGATCCGCGCCACGCTGGAACAGGAGGCGCCGTGGCTGCGCAAGCTCAGCGCCGCGCCGTCGCTGGAGGGGTTCTTTCGCATGGCCGACGAGCGGTTCGCCACCGAACAATCTCGCGGCAAGGTCAGCAGCACCGGCGCGGCCGTGCAGGGCCTCCAGATGTTCGCCCAGCTTTTCCAGCGGATGCAGGACGCCGCGACCAACCCGAAGTGGGAATCGCCCGCCGAGTCGTTCTGGGAGGAGATGTTCTCGCCGTCGTCGGCCGCCAACGTCTGCGGCGAAATGCGCGAGGGCTATTTCACCAGCTACGACGGCAAGCTGATGTTCATGTTCGTGCAGCCGACCAGTCCGAGCCGCGCGCTGAGCTACATCCAGCGGTTGTGCGACACCACCCGCGCCGCGTTCAACGAAGTCCACAAGACCGACCCGGCCTTCGCGAAGATCAAGTTCGCCCTCACCGGCGAGCCGGCCAGCGCGGTGGACGAGGCGGTCTCCACCGGTGGCGACATGCAGTTCTTCGGCGCGGTGTCGCTGGTGGGCGTCAGCGTGCTGCTGATGTTCGGGTTTCGCGGCTTCAGGTTCCCGTTGCTGCTGGTGGCCTCGCTCGGCGTCGGCATGGCGTGGACGTTCGGCCTGACCGTCCTGATGATCGGCCACCTGAACCTGCTCACACAGGTGACGCCGATCATCCTCATCGGCCTCGGCATGGACTTCGGCATTCACCAACTGGCGCGCTACCAGGAACAACGCCGCCGGGGCAGCACGCGCCCGATGGCGTTGCGCGAGGCCATCGTCGAGAACGGCATGAGCGTCATCATGAGCGGCATCACCACGGCCGTGGCGTTCTTCTCGATCTCGGTGGACAACTTCAAGGGCTTCGTCGAGATGGGCGTCGTGGCCGGCGTCGGCGTCATCTGCTGTTTGGTTTCGATGATGACCGTGCTCCCGGCGGCGGTCTGCCTGCGCAGGAAGTTCCAGGAAGCCGGCGAGGCCGGACTCCATCCCGCCACCGTCCCGGTCGGCGCGGACCCGACCGAACCGCTGCACCCGCCGTTCATCGAGAAGTTCTTCCGCTACCCGTGGTGGATTCTGGCCGTCGGCACGCTCATCACGGCCGTGCTGGTCATGCAGGTCGTCAAACACTGGGAAACGATCAGTTTCGATTACCGGCTGGCCAATCTCTCCGTGCCCGGCACCGAGTCGGTGGTCTATGAGGCGCGGATGATCGAGGAAAGCGACTTCACCTCCGACACCGTCTCGCTCATCTGCAAGGACCTCCAGCAGGCCGGGGAAATCTCACGCAAGGCGCAGGCGTTGCCGAGCGTGAAGAAGGTCGAATCGCTCCACACGCGCTTCCTCGGCGATGGCGAGGCCAAACGCGCCCTCCTCGCGTCCATCGCGCCGCACCTGGCGGGCGTGTTCGAGGCGCAGCCCGCGCCGCAGCCGGTGGATACCAAGGCGCTCGCCGCGACGGTGGGCAAGCTGGTCAAGCGGCTGGAGCGTTACCAGGAACTGGCGTTCGACGGTGGCCAGAAGGCGCTGGTGAAAGCCATCGAGGGCGCGCTCGGCGCGGCGGAGAAATTCAAAGACATCGTTGGCGGCAATGACGACGGCGTGGCGGAGCGGCTGGGCAAGTTCCAGAATTACTTCTTTGGCGATCTCGCCGACAAGATCGGCCGGTTTCGCACCGGGCTGAAGGCCGACCCGCCGACACTGGCGACGCTGCCGGAGGACGTGAAGACCAGTTTCATCGGCAAGACCGGCAAGGTGCAGGTGTTCGTGTTCATGAAGTGCAGGCTGTGGGACCGGCCGGGGCTGACGAAGTTCCTGACCGAGTGCCGCAGCCTCGGTGTGCCGGTGACGGGGCCGCCGGTGGAATACTACGAGATGACCAAGCTGATGCGCGAGGGCTTCGACCGCGCCGCCATCTACGCGGTCGTCGCTGTGTATCTGCTGTTGCTGCTGGATTTCCGCCGGTTCAAGGCCGCCACGCTGACGATGGTGCCCGACCTGCTCGGCACGATCTGGATGGTTGGATTGATGGGCGTCTTCGGCGTGGCGTTCAACCCGGCCAACCTCATGGTGCTGCCGCTCATCATCGGCATCGGCCTGGCCAACGGCGTCCACGTCATGCACCGCTTCCGCGAGGCCTGCGACGCCGACATCGCCCACGTGGTCTGGCACACGGGCCTCGCCGTCATGCTCGGCTCGCTGGTGACCATCGTCGGTTTCGGCTGTCTCGGCCTCGCGCACAACCTCGGCGTCGCCTCCATCGGCAAGGCGCTCACCCTCGGCGTCGGCGCGCGCATCTTCACCAGCATCGTCATCCTGCCCGCCATGCTCGTCATCGTCCAGCGGCGGAAGTGGAAGGTGTAAGGACGGCGAACCGCGACGGGAGCGAACGTGCTGACGATCATCCTCGCTGCCAGCATCGCTGCCACACCGTCCGATGACGGGTTTATCTCGTCATCGCCACCGCCGAAGCCACTCGCCGCAGTCATTGAGAAACTTCAGGAACTGAATCCCGGCTTTGACGGCAAAGCCTCACACCGGATCGAGAAAGGCCGGATCACCGGCCTGTCCCTCTCCACCGCGACGATCACCGATCTGGCGCCGCTGCGCA
>DYDC01000135.1 GCA_020718125.1 Methylacidiphilum sp.
ATGCCGTAGAAGCTGCGATAGACGAAGAACAGCGCCACCACGAACAGGCCGATGGCGATGCCCATCTTCGCGCCGGTCTGGCCAGCTTTCTGCATCACGGCGGCGATTTCAATCACCTGCAAGCCCAAGAGTGAACATGCCTCTTACTCCATCGCCGCCAGGAGTTCGTCCAGCGACACGGTGGCGAAGCTGGTGGCGTAGTCGCTCATGGCATACGGGATGACGAGTTCGCGGCCGTGCAGCAGCGCGCCGCAGGTATAGACGACGTTTGGAACGTAGCCCTCGCGCTCTGCTTCGTTCGGGGCAAGCAGCGGTTCGCGCAGGCGGCCAATGACGCGCGTCGGGTCGGCAAGGTCCAGCAGAAACGCTCCGAGACAATACTTTCTCAGGGGGCCGACGCCATGGCTCAACACCAGCCAACCCGCGTTCGTCTCGATAGGCGAACCACAGTTGCCCATTTTGATGAATTCCCACGGCTGCGCGGGTGAGAGCAAAAGATCGGGTTTCTGCCAGAAATGGATGTTGTCGGAGAACATCAGGAGGATGTTCTCGTCGTCCTGGCGCGAGAGCATGGCGTAGTGGCCGTTGATTTTGCGCGGGAACAACGCCATGCCTTTGTTCTGCACGGCGGGGCCGTTCAGCGTGTTGAATTTGAAGTGAAGAAAGTCTGGCGTCTCCAGCAACTGCGGCAGGGTGATCTTGCCGTCATAAGCGGTGTAGGTGGCGTAATAGGTGAGGCTGCCATCGTCGTTCTGGAAGCGGACGAAGCGCGCGTCTTCGATACCGTTGCGCTGGCTGGCTGTGGATGGAAAAAGGACGCGCTGCGTGATCCGACTGTCGGGAGAAAAGTGCACTTCGTAGTTCGACTCGGCCAGCAGCAGGATGCCGCGCACGGCCCGATCTGCGGTGGTGTCGGCTGGGTCCGTTTGCCGGCGCTCTGCCGCCAGGACGCGATACAGGTCGTCCAAGATGAAAGCCTCGGGGAGTTGACCGAGCACACGCTGGCAAAAGTCATTTTGCACGCCGGCTTCCTGGAGTTTGCGGCCAAAGAGCGCCTTTTCGTAAGCAGGGTTGGGCACGCGCTCCGGCTCCGTCACAAACGGCACGGGCGGCGTGAGCGTGATGCGGTGCTGCGCGCTGACCGTGCCCGTGCGGAAGGTGATGGAGGAAATGTGCCCTTCGCCGGTGGCCCGCAGGCTTAGGATGAAACGGAGCGCGCCCGTGGGCAGCCCGGTCTGGTCGGGGTGGGGCACGATGGAAGGATTGAACAACGCCGCCGACTCCGGGGAATACTCGTGCGTGAAGTAAGAGCCGATGAGCGCCTGCCGTTCCGGTGAAGGCTCCCACGCCTCGCCCAGGTAATGGCGCACCTGCGCGAAGCGGTTGCGGAGCAGTTGTTCCACCTGTTCGTGCCGGTTCTCAAACTCGCCCAGCACCTGGCTCAGCAGCCGCGCGACGTCTTCGTCCGAGAGGGCCAGGACACGGGCGACAATCCTCCGCGCAATGTCGTCGCTGCTGGGATAGAAGGGGCGCATCAACACCCGCGAGCGATCCGGAGTCAGTGTCGGCCCGATGCGTTGAGCGTGGACGTTGGTGATTTTCATCGGTGTGCCGAGCTACGAAGCTGGTTGGTCAAAAAAGTGGTGGCGTTTTCCATCAATTCAAGTGTCCGCCCGGTCGAGATGGAAAGCGAGAACCGATTCCGCTTCCTGCTTCCGATTGAACCGGTCCACGGGCAAAACATTGGCATACGGCAATGCTTTCACCCACTCGTCGCTTAACCGGGTGAACCCGCGCAATGCACAGAGGAGTTGACTCGTAGTTTAACTGCTGGCATTATTACTCGCGATGAAAGTCCGCGATGGCCAAACCTTCCTCTCGGTTTA
Source organism: Methylacidiphilum sp. (assembly GCA_020718125.1). Classification (GTDB taxonomy): domain Bacteria; phylum Verrucomicrobiota; class Verrucomicrobiia; order CAIQCK01; family CAIQCK01; genus JACRKA01. The sequence continues at coordinate 1,887 of DYDC01000135.1, forward strand.
CTACGAGCGGAACGCGGTTGAGTTCGCTACGGGTGATACCAACCCCCACGCGGATGCGAAGGCGTGGAAGCGGGAAACGAAGTCACTTGGACAGGTTGCCACGCCGCAGCCGGTCGCCGAATTGATGGCGCGCTGGGTGATGTCGGCGAAGCCGGCGACCGTGCTCGATCCAGCCGCTGGTTTGGGCAGTCTGCTGCACGAGTGCCAACGGCTGAACGGCCGCGCTCAACTTGTGGGTGTCGAGCGCGACGAAGAAACGCTGCGCAAGGCGAAGAGCGCCGCGCCGCGAGGAACGAAACTCATTCTCGCCGACTACCTGCTTGCCGACAGCGGCCAGTTCGACGGCATCATTGCCAATCCGCCTTACGTGAAGGCTCACCGGCTTGAGTATGCGGAAGCCACCTGGTGTTTCTTCGAAGAGCGTTTCGACACACCCCTCGACCGGCTTACGAACCTCTACGCGCTCTTCCTGCTGAAAATTTGGGAAGACCTCGCGCCGCACGGACGGGCCGCGGTGCTGCTGCCGGCGGAGTTTCTTAATGCAAACTTCGGAGAGGAAATCAAGGAGCGCCTCCTGCGGTCCATGCGTCCGGCGGGCGTCGCCATTTTTGCCCCAACGCTCAACCTTTTTTCCAATGCACTGACGACCAGCGCCATCGTCTTCCTCGAAAAGGGCCGGCCTGCTTCGGCTCCCATGCGTGTGATGAAAGCAGACTCGCTGGAAGAAGCTGAGGCGTTCGTGAAGCAACTGCTCACCGAGCCGGCGGCCGGACCTGGTTTGAGATTCTGCGACCTCGCCAATTTCGACCCGCGCAAGAAATGGCTCAACCTGCTCATCAACGATGTTTGTCCCACTGACCAACCGCTCTTTCCGAAGCGCGTCGGCGACTACTTCGACTGCCGCCGGGGCATCGCCACCGGGGCCAACGAGTTCTTCTGTTTGAGCGAATCCGAGTTGCGAGAACACGCTCTGAGCCTTGAGGACGTCGAGCCGTGCGTGACCAAGGCGGTGGACGCCACCGGGCTGGTTTTCTCGCCGGAGAAGTTTGCTGCCCTTGCGGCGGCCAACCGCCGATGCTACTTGCTCAACCCGCGTCGCAACGGGCGCGACCTCGAAAGCTATCTCCAGATTGGAGAGCGGCAAGGCATCGCGCAGCGCCACCTGCCGAGTCACCGGCCGGTGTGGTATCTGCCGGAGAATCGCGCGGTGGCCGGCGTCTGGGCGGCGGTGTTTTCCCGCGAATCGGTGAAGTTCATCCTCAACACTTCGGGGGCAAGAAATCTGACCTGCTTCCACGGTCTCTACGCCAAACCCGGCCACGAAAATCTTGCGCCACTGCTGACGCTTTTCCTCAACAGCTCGTGGGGCCGCGAGGCATTCGCGCAGGTGAACCGCTACTACGGCGATGGCCTCAACAAACTGGAGCCGAAGGACGTTGAAGCTCTGCCATGCCCGCAGATGCCCAGGTTGCAGCGTGCCGAAGCCACCAAACTCGTGAAGCGACTTGCGGAACTGGAATCGTTGCCTCTGGCAGAGCGAAGCGAACAGGTGGACGCTCTGGTTGCCCGCCATCTCGACGTGCCTGCGCGCGTGGGCGCTTAGGCGGCGTCAACGCGCCTGCAACATTTGGTGCATCATCTCGGGATACAGCACGAAGCCACCCCCGCGCGGGACGACGTAGGCATCGTGGCGACCGAGTTCGGTGACGCGATGTTCAGCGGCGAAGGTCGGCAGTCCCGTCGCTTTTCCCACCTGCAAGCCACGCGTGATGGGAATCATGATGGTTGCTTTCTGCTGACTCTTTGCCGGCGTTTCAATGGAGTAACCGGAACCACTGGCGATCGTGGCAAAGATGTCGAGGAAGTTAATGGCGAAGACGGAGTCGAAGAACACCTGGCAGTAACTCTGCGGCACGCCATGCCGTTCCAGCCAGCGATAAACAATGACAAGGTCTTCGACCTTTACGGTGAAGCTCGGCGTTTCACGGCCAGTGGTTTGGCCGGCGGCCCGCTGCCGCTGCCTCACCGCCATGTAGGTCAACGCTTCAAACTTGCTGGAGCGAACCTCGATGGCTGCGGCAGCCTGCTTCACTGTTGCCTCTGTTTCTGCGTGACCGCGCTCTGACAAGTCGGCCTCGACTGCAAAGGTTGCGGGAAATAGCAGCAAGTCCGGCCGCTTTCCAAATAGTCGCGTCTCCTCCAAGCCGGCGAGATAGCGCGCCTTGAACTCTGGATGCCCCGCCGCGATACGCTCGGTGTTGCCATACTGCGCTACCTTCCACTTTGGCAGAGCAGCAAGCAGTGCGGCCGACAACATCCTTTCCGCCCAATCACCCATCGCGCGGTTGGCGAGAAACTCGGAGCGTGCGTCGGTTGGCACCGTTGGCTTTCGCGCGGGCTTTGTGCCTTCGCCACCGAAAGCGAGGTGATGTTGCTCGATACCCTTCTTGGTCAGGTTCGCCACCACACCGTCCAAAGTTCCCTTCAACTGCTCGAAATACTGGCCGTTCATCGCCTCCGCTCCTCGAAGGCGAACAGATCCCTGACCTCGACCTTCAGGACCTTTGCGAACTTCTCCAGCCCGGCGACGGACGGCGCGTTCACCCCGCGCTCCACAAGGCTGATGAACTCCACCGAACAACCGAGCTTTTCCGCAAACTGCTCCTGCGTGAGCTTCATGGACCGCCGGAGGTCGGCAATGCGCTGGCCGAGTTTCTTTTGCAGCATGTAGTTTAACTACCACCTCGCATTGCACAACACCACGCAGCTAAACTACGGGTTCAGCAAGGGATGAGGCGACACACGACTACCCGGCAATGGAGCTGCTACGAACGCAATGTGACGTCGATGTGTTTGAGCGCGAGGGCTTCCCCTAATCCATCGCTACTCGCCCGGCGGTTCCTTGAAGCTGGTGAGGGTGTTTTGCAACGCCTGCATCTCCGCGAGCGCGAGCAGGAAGGCCAGCGTGGACTCGGCCCCCTGGTTTTCGCTCACGCGATCCACGTGCAGACCATCGCGACAGCCGCCGGTGCCCGAATCGTAGAGGGCCAGGCCGAGATCGTTTCGACCCAGGAACCACTCAAAGGCCCGGCGCGCTTCGGCCACCCACGCCATATCGCTCGTGGCGTGATACGCCTCGATACAGGCGGAGACCGTGGCCTGCGCCTCGATGGGTTGCTGGTCGAACAGCGCGCGCTCCTTGCCACGCGGATAAAAACCGTTCGAGCCGATGGGCCGGAAAGAGCCGGCATCCGACGTTTGGACTTTCATCAGCCAGCGCAACGACTTGAGACCCGTCTCCAGCATTGTGGCATCGTTCATGCAGCGCCCGCTAAGTATTAATGCGTGCGGCAGCTTGGCGTTCGTGTAGGAAACCATTTCTTCGAACCACTCCCACTCGGCGGTTGCGGCGTCGGCGTAACGCTGCATCAGTTTCGCCGTGAGCGATTCGCGAATCTGGTTCGCGCGCCGGTCGCCGCTCAACCGGCGCAGGTATTCGTCAATCCCGATGAGCGTGAACGCCCACGCGCGCGGCGACGTGAACCCGGCGGCCACAGGCAGCGCCTGCTCGAACAGTTGCGCCGCGAGCCTTTGAAAACTGCCCTGGCCCGCCTGCGCCACGCACAACCCCAGCGCCCACAGCGCGTGACCCTGGCAATCTTCCGAGCCGACATCCTCCAGCCAGCGGCGGTCGAAGCTCATGAAGTTGCGGAACCGTCCGTGTTTCCGGTCCATGGCGTGGTTTAGGAACGCCGCATACGTGGCAGCCCGCTCGCCAAGGCGCGGCGAACCCTGACCCAACCGTTGCAACATCATCGCCAGCACCAACGCGCGGGCGTTGTCGTCCGTGCAATAGCCCTCGTGGAAATTTGGCACTGTGAAGCTCGCGTGCTGGAAGATGCCGGTCGAATCGCTCATCCGGAACAAGTGATCGAGCTTCATCTCCGGCAACTGGCCGGGCTGTTCGTCGAGCGTCTTGATGGGCGACGATTTTCGTCCAACAAAGCTGTGGTCGTGGCGCGCCTGCTCGAAGGACTTCACGTAAAGCTGCGCCACGCGGCTCCACACCATGTCGCGTCCCAACTTGTAGGCGTTCTTCCGCATCGTGTGGCGCAGCGGTTCATCCCGCAACAGCTCCACCACAGCGCCCGCGATGGCCGCGGCGTCACGGAACGGCACCAATTTGCCGCGCTCCGCGGTCAGCAGTTCCGCCGCGTGCCAGTAGGGAGTGGACACCACCGCGTTGCCCGCGCCGAACGCATAGGCCAGCGTGCCCGAAGTGATTTGCGACTCGGTCAGGTAGGGCGTGAGGTAGATGTCCGCCGCGCCGATAAACCGCATCAATTCCTCCATCTCAACGAAGCGGTTGAAAAAGACGACGTTCTTCTGCACGCTGAGATCCTTGGCCAGCCGCTCCAGGCTCAGACGATACGCCTCACCCTCATCGCGCAGCAGATTGGGATGCGTCTGGCCCAGCACGATGTAAACAGCGTCGGGGAATTCGCGAATGATGTCCGGCAGCGCGCGCAACGCGAATTCAATGCCCTTGTTCGGCGAGAGCAGGCCGAACGTCAGCAACACCTGTTTGCCCGCCACGCCAAACTCGTCTTTGAAGTAATTCGGGTCTGCGAACGGCATGTTCGGAATGCCATGCGGAATGAGGTCAATCTTGGCGGCCGGCGCCTTATAGACTTCGCGCAGCAATTCCCCGCCCCGTTCGGCCATCACCACCAGCCGCGTCGAAAGCCGGATCAACTCCCGCATCACGCGCCGCTGCTCCGCGTTCGGCTCGCGAAGCACCGTGTGCAACGTGGTGACGATGGGCATCCGCAGTTCGCGCAGCAGCGCCAGCACATGACTGCCCGCCGGCCCGCCAAAGATGCCGAACTCATGCTCCACACACGCCACATCCACGTCCGTGATGTTCAGGAAATCGGCCGCGCGCAAGTAAGACGGCAGGTCCTGCTCCGCGATCTCGAAGCGCACCTCCGGTGGATATTCGTAGCCGCCCTCGCGGTCATTGACCGGCACCACCATGCATTGCATTGCCGGAAACTCCGCAGCTACAGAGCAACGCAAGTCCGTCGTGAACGTCGCAATGCCGCACTTCCTCGGCAGATAGTCTGCGAGAAATGCGACTTTGCGGATGACGGATGGTTCTTGCATGAAAGGTCGTCTTTGCCGTGGTGCCTGACTCACCCACTGTGCTCCCACAAGGGTTCGGAAGCAAAAAGATAAAATTAACGAGGGCCATGCCGGCTTTCGCCCTGCATGGCCCTCGTGGGAAACTACTGCTTCTACTATTGGACTACGACTTCTCTTCGGGGATGCGCATGCCGTAGAAGCCGCGATAGACGAAGAACAGCGCCACCACGAACAGGCCGATGGCGATGCCGAG